>CAXTYP010000248.1:0-4347 GCA_964248435.1 uncultured Acidobacteriaceae bacterium
GGCGCTGCGCAGGGAACGCAGCGCGGCAAGCGTGTCCGCCGTCTCGCCCGACTGCGAGATCACCACCATGCCTGCCCGGCTGCGGATTTTCGGCTCGGGATACCTGGGTTCGCGGTAGGGGTATTCGCTTGCGTATTCCACGTCCACCGGCAGCGTGCTGATCTCCTCCACCAGGACCTCGGCCACCAGCCCCGCGTGGCGGCTCGAGCCGCTGGCCGCGATCAACAGCTGCCGTTGCCGCGCGATCCAATCGCGCGCGGGCGCGACTGTTTCGTCGCGAAATCGATCGCCCTCCACATAGAGTGCCAGGGTCTGTGCCAGCGTTTGCGGCTGCTCGTAGATCTCGGCCAGCATCCAGTGAGCGAAAGGGGCGGGTGGCGGCGGCAGGCTCATGGGTTCGCTCCAGGTGGCTGAAATGATCGTTTCAGCGGAATACGATCACCATACCGCACCGAAGTACGCGAGTAAACGATTTCTGAGACCGGCTAGGCCTCCGCCCCGGTTAGAATCGCGCGGACTGCCCCAATTGTTCGGATCGAGGCACCATGTCCGCGAAGATCAACGCCCGTGCCGATACCATCATGAAAGCGCTGCTGCGCCGCGGCTCCATCTCGGTCGAAGACCTGGTGGACGAGACGGGCAGCTCCGCCCCATCGATCCGGCGCGACCTGACGCGTCTGGAAAAGCGCGGGCTGATCCTGCGGACGCACGGCGGTGCCACTCTGATCGAGCCGCTCCTGTACGAGCCGTTCCGCTTCGACACCTCGTTCCAGGCGCGCGAATTGCGCTTTGTCGACGAAAAGCGAAGAATCGGCGTCGCGGCGGCCGAACTGATCGAAATGCGCGATACGGTCGGCATTACCGCCGGCACCACGACCACCCAGGTGGGCCGCGCCCTGCGCCACCGTTCCGGCATACACCTGGTCACCAACGCGATCAACATCGGCATGGAACTGTGCAACCAGCCGGCCATTCGCACAACGCTGACCGGCGGCACGCTGGCCTGGGCCTGGGCGTTTGCCCTGGTCGGCCCGCTGGCGCTTTCAACGCTCAACGATATCTTTCTGGACAAGGTTTTCCTCAGCGTGACCGGTTTCGACATCGAGCGCGGGGCGACCACTCTGGAGATGGAAGAAGCCATCGTGGCCCGGGCCATGGTACGGCAAACCAGGCAGGTCATCGTGGTGGCCGACTCGTCAAAGCTGGGGCTGGTGAGCGCCGCCATTATCTGCCCCTTATCGGGCGTGCACACACTGGTGACCGACTCCGGCCTTTCAGCGGTCAAACAGCGGCAGATTGAAAAGAAGGGGGTGCGCGTGATTTGCTGCTGAGCGAAGGGCAAAATGATTTTTTGCACCCCAAACGTTCACGGAACGGCTCGCTTTCTGTATACAGGTAACAACATACAAGCAGGAAGCCGCGCCCTCGTTCCGAATGGATCAATGCGAGGCGGGCTGGAGCGGGCATGCACCTGGTAGCTCTGGATTGGGTCGTCATCGCGGCGTACTTCGCGATCAACCTCGGCATCGGCTTCTTTTTCATGAAGCGGGCCGGCACGGACACGAGCGAGTTTTTTCTGTCGGGCCGCAACGTGCCGTGGTGGCTCGCCGGCACATCCATGGTCGCGACGACCTTTGGCGCGGACACGCCGCTGGTCGTCACCGGGCTGGTCTTCAGCCAAGGCATCATGGGCAACTGGCTGTGGTGGTCCCTCGCCTTGTCGGGCATGCTGACGGTGTTTTTCTTTGCGCCATTGTGGCGGCGGGCGCACGTGCTCACCGACATGGAGTTTGCCGAGGTGCGCTATGCGGGCAGGCGTTCGGCGTTTTTGCGCGGCTTTCGCGCGCTGTATCTTGCCCTGCCGGTCAACACCATCATCATGGGCTGGGTCAACCTGGCCATGGCCAAGATCCTGCACCTCACGCTCGGTTTTTCCAAGATGGAAGCCGTGTTTTTGTGCCTCGCCATTACGCTGGTTTACTCGTCGGTTTCCGGGTTGTGGGCGGTGCTGTGGACCGACGTGGTGCAGTTCGTACTGAAGCTTGGCATGGTGATCCTGCTGGCGGTGTTTGCGGTCCAGGGCGTGGGGGGCATGGGCGCGCTGGTGGCGAAGATCCACGCGTCCGACGCGGTGCGCGGGGTGGATACGTTGTCGTTTCTGCCGCACCGGGGCTCGAGCTTCGTTCTCACGATCCTGGTGCTGCTTTCGATCAACTGGTGGGCCAGCTGGTACCCGGGGGCCGAGCCGGGCGGCGGCGGCTATATCGCGCAGCGCATGTTTTCAGCCAAGGACGAGCGCCATTCCCTTGGCGCGACGCTGTGGTTCAACGTTGCGCACTACGCGCTGCGGCCCTGGCCCTGGATCATGACGGCGCTGGTCGCGGTGGTGCTCATCCCCGGCGCGGGCGACAAGGAAGGCGCCTACATCGAGGTCATGATCCGCTTTTTGCCGAAGAGCCTGCGCGGGCTCATGCTGGCAGGGTTTGCCGCCGCGTATATGTCGACCATCGCGACGCACTTCAACCTGGGCGCGTCGTACCTGGTCAACGATGTGTACCGGCGCTTTCTTAAGCCGGACGAAACCGAAAAGCATTACGTCGCCGCGTCGCGCTGGGCCACCGTGCTGGTCGCGCTGTTGTCGGCCGGTGCGACGTACTACATGACTTCAATCGCCGCGGCATGGAAGTTCCTGATCGCGATCGGCGCGGGCGCCGGGCTCGTGTTTATCCTGCGCTGGTTCTGGTGGCGCATCAATGCGTGGAGCGAGATCAGCGCCATGACCGCGGCCGCGGTCATCTCGCTGACGCTGCAATCGGCCGCGGGGCTGCCACTGGTGCGTACGCTGCACGGTGTGGATGGAGCCTTGCCGGTCGCGCCGCTCGACTCGAACGACCCGCACGGTTTCGCCTGGCTCATGATCCTGACCACCTCGCTCACGACGCTGGTGTGGGTCACCGTGACCTTTTTGACAAAGCCGGAACCGGACGAAAAACTGCAGGCGTTCTACGACCTGGTGCGCCCGGCCCACATTGGCTGGAAGCCGTACGCGCCGGCCTCGGCCCACGGCGATCGCGCGCTTGTTTACTCGTTTGTTTACTGGCTGCTGGGCTGCGCGCTTGTTTACTGCTTCCTGTTTGGGGCCGGGCAGTTGATCTTCGGGCATTGGGGGATGGCGATCGCGCTGCTGGGAGCCGGGGCGCTTTCGGCCGGGGCGCTGTTTTGGAGTCTCGAGCGCAACAACTGGAGCGTTTTCAAGTGAGTGCCGGGCAGTCGCCCACGCACGGGCACCCCCGCCCGGAGCTGGAAATTTGTGCGGAAACCCTGCAAGCCTGCGACGCCGCGCGCGAAGGTGGAGCCGACCGCATCGAGTTGTGTTCTGCTTTAAGCGAGAGCGGGCTGACGCCTTCGCATGGCTTGATCCGGGCGGCGATCCGTCGCAGTGGACTGCCCGTTCACGTGCTGTTGCGCCCGCGAGCGGGCGACTTCGTGTATTCGGACGCGGAATACGAAACCATGCGTGATGACCTGCTGCATGCGGCGGAACTGGGCGCGGGCGGCGTCGTGCTCGGGCTGCTGCTTCGCGACGGCACCGTCGACGCGGAACGCACGGGGGCGCTGGTGGCCCTCGCAGGGCCATTGCCGGTGACGTTTCATCGTGCGTTTGACCGGTCGAAAAACCTGCCGGACGCTTTGGAAACGATTATCGGCTGTGGTTGTGCCCGCCTTCTGAGCTCTGGCGGTGAGCCGACGGCAACGGAAGGTGTTGCGATGCTGCGGAAACTGACCAGGCAGGCTGCTGGTCGTATCCGGATCGCAGCCGGTGGCGGCATTCGGCTCGGCACGGCGGGGGCGTTGATCGGGCAGGTGCGTGTGGATCTCCATGCTTCGCTGCGCAACGGCAATCGCCCGGCCATGGCATTGCCGGTGCGAGACCCGCTGTGGAACGACCCGGAAGACGGATCCACCGCGGCGGCCCCGGTCTCGGCGGAGGACGTCCGGCAGCTCGCAAGCTTGTTGGGACGGGTTCCGAGCGCGGCCCAAGTGGGTTAGCTTGCGATGGAAACCACGGGAGCCAACCGCGCGGGCTCGGTCCCTTCCACCGTTTCCGCATGGTTGCGCAGGTCTCGGTAGTAAAAAGCCTGGGGGGCGGCTTCGGCCTGGATCGTGCCTTTAAGATGCGACAAGGCTGTCCAAAGCTGACGGCGCACACCACCGTTTGCGGGCCTGGCGTCGCGCAACCGTGTCAGCGCGTCCCACTCGGACGGCAGCACATCCGGGCGGCAGTTGGAAAAGCTTGCCGTGGCGCGGGTCAACTGCGCGCCGTCGGGATGGAAATACACCGCGGAC
>CAXTYP010000249.1:0-4342 GCA_964248435.1 uncultured Acidobacteriaceae bacterium
CGATCCGTCGCTGGTGCACCTGGACCGCCCGGAGCTGTTCCCGACGGTCGCGGCAGGGAGCTACCAGGCGATTCAAACGCTGTCGGTGACGGGGCAGGTGACGCCGGACGTTTCGCGGGAGATCCCGGTGATTTCGCTCGCAAACGGCCGCGTGGTGGCGATCCATGTGCGGCTGGGCGACTACGTGCACAAGGGGCAGCTGGTGCTTGAAGTGCAAAGCACCGATGTGAGCAATGCGTTCAATCAGTATCTGAAAGCGGTGAACGACGAGCGGCTGGCACGCACGGTGCTTGAGCGAGACCAGTTGTTGTACGGCAAGGGCGCGATCGCCAAAGGGCAGGTGGACATCGCGCAGGATGCCGAGGATGACGCCCTTGCCGACCTGCGCGCGGCCGAACAGCAGCTGCGGGTGCTGGGCGTGGATCCGCTTCACCCCGGAGCGACTGTCAAGGTGTATGCCCCGGCGTCCGGCTTTGTGATCCAGCAGAATGCGACGGAAGCGTCCGGTGTGGGCACCGGGTTGGCAGGCTCGCCCAACGCGTTTGTGATCGCCGACCTGTCGCATGTGTGGGTGTTGTGCAACGTGTATGAAAACGATCTGCCCAGGGTGCACGTGGGGCAAACGGCGAATATTCACCTGACCGCGTACCCGGACCGCGCGGTGACGGGAACGGTCGGCGATATCGGGGCCATTCTGGACCCGACGCTGCGCACGGGCGTGGTGCGGGTGCAGGTGCCCAACCCGGGATTCTTCATGCGCGTGGGCATGTTTGCGACCGCGGTCTTTGAAGGGCGGACGCCGCGGACCGAGGCCAGTGTGCCGGCCACCGCGATCCTGCACCTCCATGACCGCGACTGGGTGTATGTGCCGGCCGGGTCGGGAAACGGTTCTGGAAATGGTTCTGGGAATGGCGATTTCCGGCGGGTGGGCGTGACGGCCGGCGAGATGCTGCCGGGCGGCTTGCAGGAGGTGACCGCCGGGCTTGCGCCGGGGCAGGCAGTGGTGCGCAACGCGCTGGAGCTGCAGAACACGGCGGCACAGTGAGCCGGTACCTCCCCATGTTCCTTTCTCTTGAAGCAAACGCCCGGCCTGGCCCGGCTTTCCTCGGCTGGGGGCGCGCATGATTCGCGGGGTCGTCGATTTTGCGCTGAACAACCGCTTTATCGTGCTGATTGTGGCGGCGCTCCTGTTTGGCTGGGGCATTGTTTCGTTTCACAACCTGCCGGTGGAAGCGTACCCGGACGTCGCAAACAATTACGTCACGGTGATCACGCAGTGGCCGGGCCGCGCCGCCGAAGAGGTGGAGCAGCAGGTCACGGTGCCGCTTGAAATTGCAATGGCCGGCATTCCACACATGACCTCGCTGCGGTCGACCTCGCTGGCCGGTTTGTCGGCGCTGAACATGGTATTCGACGACGACTCGGTGAACGACTGGAACCGTGAAAAGGTGCTGGAACGGTTGCAGCAGGTGACGCTGCCCGGCGGCCTGCAGCCCCAGATCGGCTCCGACTGGAGCCCGGTCGGGCAGATTTACTGGTACACGCTTGAAAGCACCAACCCCGCCTACGACAACATGGAGCTGAAGTCGATCGAGGACTGGACGCTTGAAAAGCAGTTCAAGTCGGTGCCGGGCGTGGTCGATATTTCGAGCTTTGGCGGCATTACGCGCGAGTACCAGGTGCACCTCGACCCCAACCGGCTGCTCGCCTATAACCTGACGATCGCGCAGGTGGAAGCGCAACTGGCGGCCAACAATACCAATGCCGGCGGCTCGTTTATCCAGGAGGGCGCGCAGCAGATCAACATCCGCGAGGTGGGGCTGTACGGGGGCGTGCACGACATTGAAAACACGCTTTTGAAGACGCAAGCCGGCACGCCGCTGCGGGTGCGCGATATCGGGACGGTGTCGGAAGGGGCGAAGATCCGGCTCGGGCAGATCGGCAAAACGGTGCGTCGCGACGACGGCACGCTGATCGACAACCCGGACACGGTCGAGGGGGTGGCGCTGCTGTTAAAGGGCGCAAACTCCGACACGACGCTTGAAAACATCCACGCCAAGGTGGATGAGTTGAACAACCATGTGTTGCCGCATGGCGTACAGATTGTTCCATTTCTGGATCGCTCGACGCTGCTGCACTTCACCACGCACACGGTGCTGCACAACCTGACTGAAGGCATTGTGCTGGTGGTGGTGATCCTGTTTGTTTTTCTGGGCAATGTGCGCGGCGCGTTGATTGTTTCCATCACCATTCCGTTTGCGCTCCTGTTTGCTTCAATCTGCCTGGACCTGGCGCATATTCCGGCGAACCTGCTGTCGCTTGGCGCGCTGGACTTCGGCATGGTAGTGGACGGCGCGGTGGTGATGGTGGAAAACATCGTGCGGCACCTGGGGCACAACCACGATTCCAACAAGAAGCCGATCGACATGATCCGCGAAGCCGCGCACGAGGTCCAGCGGCCGGTGTTTTACGCCATCGGCATCATTATTACGGCGTATATGCCGATTTTCACCCTCCAGGCGGTCGAGGGCCGGTTGTTCCGGCCCATGGCGTGGACGGTCGCGTTTGCGCTGCTCGGGGCACTGCTGTTTTCCATGCTGCTGGCGCCGGTGCTGGCGAGCGTGTTTTTCCCGCGCGGTACCACCGAGTGGGAAAACCCGGTGCTGCTGTGGGTGATCGCGGGCTACCGCAAGTCGGCGACGGCGGCGATTCGACACCGGTGGGTGACGGTGAGCATCGCCGGGGTTGCGCTGCTGGGCACCTTGTTCATGGGGGAAAGCGGCGTGATCGGGTCGGAGTTCCTGCCGCACCTCGATGAAGGTTCCATCTGGGCCAGGGGCACACTCGCGCCTTCAACCGGCCCCACGGAAGGCGTGAACGTGATGAACCGCTCGCGCCTGCTGCTGGCGCGCTTCCCCGAGGTGAAGCAGGTGGTGAGCCAGGTGGGACGGCCCGACGATGCGAGCGACGTGACGGGCTTTTTCAACACGGAGTATTTCGTCGACCTGAAACCGAAAAACGAGTGGCGGCCTGTGTTTGGGCAAAACAAGGAGCAGCTGATCGGCGCGATGGACCGCGCGCTTGAAGCGGAGCCGGGGGTGCTCTGGAACTTTTCGCAGCCCATCTCGGACAACGTGGAAGAAGCCGTGAGCGGCGTCAAGGGCGAGCTGGCGGTGAAGATTTACGGCGACGATCTCCGGACGCTGGAGCAAAAGGGTCAGGAGATCATGAATGTGATGAGCCGGATCCGCGGGGTGGCCGACCTGGGATTGTTTCGCGTGATCGGGCAGCCGAACCTGAACTACACGGTGAACCGGGAAGCCGCGGCGCGCTACGGCATCAATGTGTCCGATGTGCAGGACGCGATTCAAACGGCGGTGGGCGCGGCCCCGGTGACGCAGGTGCTGCGCGGGGAAGCGCGCTACGACCTGACCATGCGCTACGAGGCGCAGTATCGCAACACGGAGGACGCGCTGAACCGGGTGCTGCTGGTGTCGTCGACGGGCGAGCGCGTGCCGCTGGCGCAGTTGGCCAACGTGCAGGTACGCGATGGGGCGGAGGAGATTTACCGCGAAGACGGCTCGCGTTTCGTGGCGATCAAGTACAGCGTGCGGGGGCGCGACCTGGGGTCGACGGTCGAGCAGGCGATTCGCACGGTGGACCGTGATGTGAAGCTGCCGCAGGGGTACAAGGTGACGTGGGCGGGCGAGTACCAGAGTGAAAAGCGGGCGATGGCACGCCTGGCGCTGGTGCTGCCGATCACCATTTTCGGCATTTTGCTGATCCTGTACACGATGTTTGGATCGTTCAAGTGGGCGCTGCTGATCCTGGGCAATGTGGCGATGGCGCCGTTTGGCGGAATGCTGGCGCTGCTGCTGACGGGCACACACTTTTCGGTGTCATCAGGGGTGGGTTTCCTGGCGCTGTTCGGGGTATCGGTGCAGACGGGCGTGATCATGCTCGAGTACATCAACCAGCTGCGGGTGAACGGGCACACGGTGATGGAGGCGGCGATTGAAGGGGCGGTGCTGCGCTTGCGGCCGATCATGATGACGATGCTGGTGGCGACGCTTGGATTGCTGCCGGCGGCGACCTCGCACGGAATCGGGTCGGACTCGCAACGGCCGTTTGCGATCGTGATCGTGGGCGGGCTGATCGGGGCGTTGTTGTTGAGCGTGTTTCTGCTGCCGACCTTGTATGTGTGGATCGCGAGGCCGGGAGACCGGCTGCCGGCGAAGCGGCCGGAGATGGAGACCTAGGTGGGCCGCTTTTTGCAGTTGTTCGAGCACACGCCACGAAGTGGCCGCCATGGCTTGGGAACGCCCAAGCTATGGCCGCGCAG
>CAXTYP010000250.1:0-4337 GCA_964248435.1 uncultured Acidobacteriaceae bacterium
CGGCCCTGTAGTAGCTTTCCGCCAGCGCCAACAGCCGCTCGGTGGCTTCAAGCAGGGGGCCGGGTTTGCCGCCGGACAAGGCACGTTGCAGTTCAATAGTCATGACCCAGGCGGTAGGCAGGTACACGCGGTCGCGACCCCAGTCTTCCGCCACGTCCCGGGCGATGTTCGTCAGCTGCATCGCGATCCCGAGATACGACGCCGCTTCCGCCCCTTCCGGCGGCGCGCCCAGGATCCTGCACATCATCAGCCCCACCGTGCCTGCCACGCCAAAGGCGTAGTGGAGCAGCTCCGCCTCGGTCTCGATCCGTCGCGCGCCAGTGTCGGCGGCCAACGCCCGCGTGAGCGTCACCGCTACCTTGCTGATGCCGGGGTAGTGCTCTTCAAGTTGGACAGGCCATCCCAGCGCTGCCGATGCGCCGCCGAGTGGGTCCTGCTCCAGTGCAGCGATAGCCGCCTGGATCTGCTCCCCGCCGCCAGGCGCACCCTCGTCAGCCAGGTCATCCATGCGCCGGCAGAACGCGTACAGTTGCGCTGCGTCCTCACGCATGCCGCCCGGCAGCAACCGCGACGCCAGGTGAAAGGTTCGCCCGGATCGCCGCAGCACGGCTTGTGCTGTGTCGCTCATGCCGCGCTCCGGCCGGGCTCGCCGGCCCCTTCACGCATCTCGTCGAAAAAGTGCTCCAGCACCTTGGCCGAGCACAGCACTCCCGGCAGCCCCGCCCCGGGATGGGTACCCGCGCCTACCAGGTACAGTCCGCCGACATCTTCGGACCGGTTGTGAAACCGGAACCACGCTGATTGCAGCAACGTCGGCTGGATCGAAAATCCCGAGCCGTGCTCCGTGAGCAGGCTGTCGCGGAAGTGCTCCGGCGTTACATGGAACTGCACCTCAAGCGATGCGCGCAGCCCGGGGCAGACCGTCGCCTCGAGCAGGTCGAGGGTGCGCTCGGCCAGCCGTGGCCCGGCAACAGACCAGTCAATCGCACGACGACGGTCAAGCACCTCTAGGTTGGGCACTGGCACCAGGGCATACAGGCTTTCGCAGCCGGGCGGGGCAAGCGTGGGGTCCGTGCGGGTTGGCGCATGGAGGTACAGGCTGATATCGTCCGAGAGCAGTTTGTGCTCAAAGATCTCCTCGAGCAGTTCCTTGTAGCGCTGGCCCAGCAGGACCGTATGGTGGGCCAGGCCGGGGTACTGCCGCCGAACACCCAGGTACAGCACAAAAAGACCCATCGAAAACTTCTGGCGACGAATGCGCGCATCCGTCCATTTGCGGCGGTGCTCGCGGCGGAGCAGCCGCCGGTACACCGCGGGCGCGTCCCCATTGGCGACGACGCAGTCCGCCGCCACTGATTCTTCGTTATCGAGCTCGACGCCGACTGCGCGACCACCTTGTACCTTGATCTCGCGAATGCCGCAACTCAGGTGAAGCCGCACGCCTACGTCTTCCATCAATCCAGCGATCGCCCGCACCAGGGCCGCTGTGCCGCCCATCGCAAACAAGACGCCGTCCTTACGCTCCAGGTGCTGGATCAGCGAGTAGATGGAGGTGGTGTGAAACGGATTGCCGCCCACCAGCAGCGGTTGAAACGAGAAAACGCGCCGCAACGCTTCATCGCGGATGTAGCTGCTGACAAAGGCGTACACCGACTGGTCACTCCGCAGGGCCAACATGCGCGGCAGCAACGCAAGCATCTTGCCGGCCGAGTGAAACGGCACTGCCCCCAACTCCTCGAAGCCTGTCTTGTAGATCGTTTCTACCCGGCGCAGCAGCTTCTGGTAGCCATGGACATCGCCAGGCGCGAACTCCCGCACCCGCTCGACCAACTCCTCGTCCGTGCCGCCGTAGTCAAACGAGCGCCCGTCCGCAAAACGGATGCGGTACCAGGGAGTGAGCGGCTGAAACGCAACAGCCTCACTGCGGCGCTTGCCAAACAGCGCCCAAAGCTCGTCAAACAGGAACGGCGCTGTAATCACGGTCGGCCCAGCGTCAAACGTGTAGCCTTCGCGGTGATACACCCCGGCGCGGCCGCCAGGCTGGGCATTGTTGTCGAAAACGTCCACCGAAAAGCCGGCAGCGCGCAAGCGCAGGGCTGCCGCCATGCCGCCGAAGCCCGCCCCGATTACCACTGCATGTGCCACGTCCGGCTCCCTTGTTGCTGAGCGGCAGAAACTCGCTGTTGCAAGCAGTCTCTGCCCCCAGGCCGGCTTGCTACCGGATAGCCGCGGTTTGTGCAACGTCCAGGTCCGCCGGCAGTGCAGCGGACGACTTCTTCGCCATGCCAACAGCCCACAAGCCGTAAACCACCTTCGCCAGCAGGTCAAGGATGGTAAAGAAAACAGCGTCCCAGATCGGGCTCCAAAGGCGCAGGCCTTCCTGCCCCAGCAGGAAAACGATAGGATAGGCCAGCCACAAGCCGGAAAGCACGACCGCCTTTTTCATGTAATCCGCGCCATGCGGCCCGGTGGCCGTTAGCTTCCGGTAAGGACCGAACAGCAGGGCATAAACTGCAAGAAAGCCCATCCAGCTACAGAAGTAGAAGCTCCACTTCAACGACGGGCTATCCGTCAGTCCAGCAACAAAGCCGGTCAGGATCATGTAAAGGTCAGCACCCAGCAGTCCAACCAGCATGCCGGTCCGCTTGATCCCGGTCCCTTGCAGTCCGGAGCTGACAAGGCTGAAAAGCAGCAGTGGGGTGGTAAAGGTCCAGTCGATGTAACGGCCATAGTAGTAAGTGCGTCCGACCCCGGTCACAAGGTGTCCGCCACCGAGTGCCATTAATAGATACAAAGTAAATGCGATCAAAGGCACAAAGAAGTGCGACATCAGATCGCTTTCGTCTCGCTCCACCTTGTTGCTTGCTAGGGGTAAAAACAAGAGGACCCACCCAATCAGCATTCCGATTGCGCCGATCCAGAGCCATGTATCCACGCCACCCGTCATAATCCGTCTCCAGGGAAATTGCTTCCAAGTTCTGCAACTAGGATGCGGAAGTTATCAGGGTGTGCCAGTCTTCTCGATAAATTGAAGTGCAATCGCAACTTGCATTTCCTTACTGCTTAATGCCCGCCAATGGGCTCGGTGGCTCTGGCCCTATATGGCTGGGCGGCTGCGGCAGGTTCTCGATCATATGTGCCACGGGCTCGGGTGGATTCGTCACAGGACGCGGCACGATCTTGTGCACCTTGTGAGCGGTGCCCAGCATCCGGCCGCGTCTTGAAACATGCTCATCCCAAACCTCGTAGCGCGAATCGCTGCTCCGGTCCGTCAGTACGACCTTGCGCTCGCCGTTCAGCATCAGGCGCAGGAGGGGCGTGGGTGCCGTGGTGATCTCTTCGCTCAGGTACGGTTCGTTCGGGATATTGGGACTCGCACCCTGAAAAGCCGTCACGCAGGCCGAGGCTGCAATCCAGTCGCCTTCCGGCTGGAAATTCGCGTACAGCGTTTCGGGCGGCAGTGCCTCGTTCACTGCAGCTTTGTCGATCTTTGGAGACAAGGCTGGCTTTGTCCCAATCTTGCCTTTTGTGACCGGAACAAGGCGCACCGGCAGCGATCCGTCGCGTGGAAGAAGGGCAACCAGGGCCTGATCGCGATCTCCCTCCGCACGTGAGCCCTGCAGCAACAAGGAGCCGCCATGCGCGGCCGGGGTGCCCGTCACTTCGGCCGCGTCAGGCTGCATCGCCGGGCAAACCTCCTGCCGGAAGCTCCAACCTCCAGCCTCAAGACGGAAGCCCCGGTGCGCGGCCGCACTGACAAGTTCCGTGTGCCGGGCTTCCAGAATCGCACGATCCGGCGGTGTGATCTCATCGCCTGAGCGCACGGGCAGCGAGAAGTACACCATGCGGGGGTTGTCAGGCTCGCTGTGCGACAGCATGCCGGCGGGCGTCACGGGCACGATGTCATGCCCGAGATCGATCTCCGGGCTGGCTCCAAGACCCAGGTCCGGCGGCGGGATGGAAGAGTCAAGCGTGGGGTCGAGGTCCGTATGCGGCTTTGAATCGAGCCGGACGTCCGGTGCCTGTACGGGCTGCGGGGCCTTGCTGGCCGGCGTCAACGTGGAGCTGCCGGTTCCGGGCTCATGCGGAACAGCCTGCCCGGCTTGACCGGCTTGCCCGGAAGGCTGAGCCTGTGTCGCCGCCGGCGCACCATTGTCGGCCTGCGCGAGGCAGGCCTGGCCCAGCAAACCAGTCAACTCGACCAGCAAGATGGCCCGGCGGAACTGGCCCCGGCGGAACTGGGCTGGACAAAACAGGGCTCGACCGAAAGCACTCATAGGCCTCACTCTACCATCGCCCACCACGAAAAAAGGACGGCTTGCGCCGTCCTTTTTCTT
>CAXTYP010000251.1:0-4317 GCA_964248435.1 uncultured Acidobacteriaceae bacterium
GCGCCCGGGCCGTCAGCACGCCGGTGCCGGCATTCAGGCCCACGATCAGCAGGCGTGCGGCTGCCGTTTGCAGCACGGAGCGTGCGCCGCGCCTTGCGGGCACAACGGCTGCCGGTACTGGTACGGCCTTGAAGGCCTCGGCGACGGCTTCGGGCGGCATGGAGATCAGTAGCTCCTGACGAGCGCGGTTCGGGGGCGTTGGAAGGGGGTGTCCAGCAATTCCGCGAAAAAAGCAGTTCGGTCAGAAGTTCAAGGGGTCAAAGTACAGGCCCAGGTTTGCAATCTTTAAGTAGGGGCTGATCTTTGTGAGGAAGTCTTCAGGCACATACAGCATGTCCCCGGCCTGCAGGGCCACGTCCTCGTTGGCCTGGTAGTGGTGCAGGATGTACTTGTAGTTGATCAGCCTGGTTTCCGCGTTCTGGTCGTCCACGCGGCGGATCAGCAGGATCTGGTTGGTCTTTGCACCGTCGCGGAAGCCGCCCGCAAGCTGCACTGCCTGGAGCGCCGTCACGGGGCCATGCAGTTCGACTTTGCCGGGATTGGCCACGCGGCCGCCAACAATCAGGTAGGGTGCGGCAAACTGTTTTAGCTCGACCGTGACTTCAGGATCGTTCAGTCTTTCGGCGGCTTTCGCCTGGATGGCATGAGTCGCCTCTACCAGCGTCAGGTCGCCAACCTTGACATCCCCGAGGTTCGGCAAGGTGACATAGCCGTCCGGCTGTACCGGGAGAACTGCATTAAACTCCGGGCTGAGCCGGAAGTTGACCTCCAGTTGGTCGCTCGGGTGCAGGTGGTACCGCTGGTTTCTGGTCACCAGCGTGGGGTCGGCAGCGAAAGCCTGCCATGCGCAAAGCCCCAGCAGCAGGCTTGAGAGACGGAATCGCATCAAGGGGAAACTCCGATCGTGGCGGCGGTTCAGTCGCCGGCTGGCTGCGAAGCAAAGGTTTCGCTTTCGGCGAAGTACGGCCGGGCCGAGCGGCTGGTAGAGGGTCGTGCTGCCGTGGGCGGCCGCAGGTACGCGCTTCCAATCCCCAGCAGCAGGCCAAGCAGCGCGCCCATGGCAAGGTTCAGCGGCAGCACCGGCGAGACCGGGATGGGGGAAGCCGTGGGCGACTCGATCATCGACACATTCGCGAAGTTATTCTTGTCCATCTGCATGGAAACCTGAGCTTCCTGCATGCGCTGGCTGTAAAGCAGGTAGCTTTGCCGCGCCAGGGCTTCGGCCTGCTGCAGATCGCTGAGCAGCACCGTTTCCTTGGAGAAGCCACTCAGCTTGCGGAGGTCCTCCGCTTCGAGCTGCCGCAGTGCCATGGTGCGCGCGTTCAGGGCGTCAAGCGTGACCTGCGCCTGGTTCGCATCGCCGGTCAACGATTCAAAAATGGGGTTGACGCCGGTCGTAGTTTCGGCCGCGCTTTCCCGGCGGGCGGCCTCCAGGTTCGCGCGGGTGTTCGCGATTTCGCCCTCAAGTTCCGCCACGGCCCGGTCGCCCGGCCTGAACTTGGCGAGCATCGCGATACGGCGATTCTCCATATCGGCCAGCTCGCTACGGAGGTGATCGACGGTCAGCGGGTTGGATTGGGTGCGCTCCTCGGTCGGCATGCGCGGCGCCGTGCCGCCCAGCTTGCCCGTCAGCGCCTGGATCCGCGCCCGGACCTCCATGGTGTCCTGCCGGGTTGTTTGCATTCGGCTGCGGGTATCTTCCAGTTGGGCGACCAGGGCGGCTCGCTGCTGGTCAGAGCTGTAGATCTGGGACTGTCGCTCAAAGGTGCTCCGGGCATTTTCGGCCTGCTCGAGCGCGGTGCGATATCCTTGCGCTTCGGAAGAAAAAAATGGCAGGGAGCCCGGGGTGCTGTGCGCGGAAAGGTGCGCCTGGAGGTAGCGCCTGCCCAGGTCTGCCAGAACAGCGGAGGCCACGTCCGGACTGCCAGCCTTGTAGCTCGCCGTTATAACGTTTGTCTTGCGGATCGCAGCTACGCCGAGATTTCTGGCCAGCCTGCCGGCCGCCAGCGACAAGGCTCGCCGGCTGGGTACCCCTTCGCCGTTGCGAAGGTAGGGCTTGTAGAGGTTCTCGTCGCGTACGACCTGCTCCAGCAAGTCGTTGCTTACCAGCAACTGCAACTCTGAGTTTACCTCGGCCTCGGTGAGCCCGGACTCGGGGGGTGGAGCCCCATTCTGCGCCGGCGTAAGCGTAAGATCCTGGCGCGCGTCTTTGACCAGGAACTCCATGGTCGCGCTGTACTTCTTCGGGAAAAGGGCCGTGACACAGCCTGCGGCCAGGATGCAGGCAATCATGCAGGCCGCGATCCAGCGCCAATGATCTTTTATCAAGTCGAGGAGCGATGCGCGATCGCCAGGCTGCATGGGGGAGAACCTTTCCGGGATCGGAGACAGGTGCGTCACATCGGAGTTACAGCTACCAATTGAGGAAGAAGTCGCCCCGGCGAACGAGGTCTTGAACTTATGGCTGTTAGCTAAGGCGCCTGAGAAAAGCCTGTCGGCGCAATGAGCTCTTTCGCGACTGGTCTAGGCAGCTCTTGAACCACGATGACGCTGTGTAAGTGAGACTAGCCTAGGGTCGCCGTACTGGCAGGTCCATACCACTTACGTAACTTAGTTGTAAGTCATAGGTAACATATAGAATTTTCAAGTAGACGGTACTATCTACTTAACTCCACCGGGTGGCCAGCTGGGCTGAGCGATTCCCATACGATTACCTTGGGCACCTAGAAACAGCTCATTGGCTGAACAGAAACTGGTGATGCGTCGATAAGCCGCATCATGCTTAATTCGCGCAGCCTTCTCCGACGTTCCTGCATCTGCTTGACAGCGCTTGGCTTGTCATGTCTGACCCAGAAGCCCCTTACGGCCGAGGTCCCTCAACCCGCTGACTCGGTTGCTGAGGCAATCGGTGTCAACACCCACTTTGGGTTTGTAGATACTCCTTACTACCTACAATCGGATCAGGTAGTAGGATTACTAAAAAGCCTTGGAGCGCGTTACTACCGGGACGGAGTGTTCTATCTGGGCGGTGATTTTGCCTACCCCGCACGGTCGTACGAGATCTACAACACCCTGGCCAAGGCCGGCCTGCGCGCCGACTATGGACTGAGTTGTGCTGCCTCTATCCAGCAAAACGCACAGGTTCTAGAAGGGTTGTCAAACGTAGCGGCGATTGAATACCCGAATGAATACGACATGTCCGGAGATCCGCTGTGGGCCGGAACGCTTCAAAACTGTGGATCCGCCATGGCGCAGGCGCTCAAGTCCGCTCCCTGGCTGCCGCTGATCGGTCCCTCACTGGTTCAGATGAGCTCGCCCCGTGTGCTCGGTCCGGTGCCCATGAACGTCAATAATCTTCACTCGTACATCTTCAATTACCCGCCGGACCTGAACTACACGCCCGGCGCGCTTCAAGGGCCTGACGCTGGAAGCGGCCCGTGCGCCGAAAGCCTCGCCGGACATTGGGACTGTTTTCCCGGGCTTCCTTTTGCCATCAACAATGCAACCATGGACAGCGGCAACCAGGTTCCAACAGTGATCACCGAGTTCGGTTACGTCACCAGCGGGACGCCGACAACGACGGGCGGCAGCGGGTATGTGCCGGCGCAGTTCCTCCCCGACTACTACGTACGCGAAGTGCTGTGGGCGCTAAAGAACGGCGTCAACCATGTTTTCTTCTATGCGCTGCTTGATGATCAGCAGGACGCCTTTGGCCTGGTTAACAGCACACTGAACCCCAAACCGTCTTTTTACGCCTTGAAAAACCTGATTCAACTCTTTTCGGATGCTGGGGCAAGCTCACCGCTCACCCCCCTCGCATACACGATCAAGGGCGGCGACCAGCACCTGATGCACTCCCTGTTTCAACGCAGGGATGGAACGTACTACCTGGCCTTGTGGCTCAACCGGAGTGAGTGGGACGGTACAAGGGCCATCACGATCACGCCGGAAAAGGTGTCGGTTTCGATCCCAAACCACCAGTTGGCAACCATGCGCACCATGCAGGAAACAGGTCAGTTCGCCGTCGCGAACGCAAGCGGTGCTGCTGTTACGGTGCCGGTCACAGGTTCGCCGGTCTTCCTGGAGATTCACTAGGGTTCGCTAGTCGCGGGAGTTCGCGCGGCTGCTTTGACGCAGCCGCGCCTTTTTGCGCGCGGTATGCCTCCGAGCGCCGCGTTCAGGCTTTGAGCGGGAAAGCCAGCCGCTGCGCCTGCCAGGGGCGATGAAACGGATTCTGGAACACTGGAATCCGGCCTGGAGTGAGGCTTGGTATCAGGCCCGGTATCAGGCTTGGACGGGGGCCTGGAGTGAGGCCTG
>CAXTYP010000252.1:0-4292 GCA_964248435.1 uncultured Acidobacteriaceae bacterium
TACCATGCGCGCGCAGCAGGGTCGAGGCTTTCTCTGCATCGCGCACGGGGAGCAAGGGCAACCGCAGCGCGGAGCCTGCGGAGGCGCGCAGGCTTTTGCCGTTCCACGGGGTGACCGTGCCCGCGAGCAGCAGGGCACCGGTCGCGCCGAAAGCTTCGGCGGAGCGCAGCAAGGTGCCGAGGTTGCCGGGGTCCTGCAGCCCGCAAAGAACGAGCAGGAGCGCGGGCTTGAGCGCGAGCACGCGCCCGGCCAAGTGCCCCGGCTGCGGCAGCAAGGCCGCCACCGGTTGGGGGGCTTCGGTCCGCATCAGGCTTCCGAACAGGGCGGGTGGCAGTGTGAGCCACTCCGTGGCGGCGGGCACCCCGGCCTGCAAAGGTTCTAGCGCAGCCTCGATGGATCGCAACGTGGCGTCCTCGTCGCCCGCGCGAAGAAAGATCGCCAGCGGCGCAAGCCCGGATCGGAGGGCCTCCACGAGGAGGTGAAAGCCTTCCAGCGCGATAGGCTCCGCGTCAACTGCGGATCCCTCGATCGCGGGCGAAAGCGCAGGTGGACGAGCCAATGCGGCACGCAGGGCTTTGACCCAGCGATTACTTGAACTCTGTACAATGCGAGTACGTGCCTGGAGCGCGGGGTGCATTTCCAAGCGATTGTATGCTTCGCGCACCTTGCGTCCGTCGCGCACTTTCCTTACGCGGAGCCCTTGTGTCGGCAGAGATTTTGCGCATGCATCCGGACGAGCCGGAAGCGGATCGCGTGCGGTATGTGGTGCGGTGCCTGGAAAGCGGGCAGGTGGTGGGCTTGCCGACCGACACGTTTTACGGGCTGGCAGTGGACCCGGTGAACCTGAAGGCCGTGGAAAGCATTTACGAGATCAAGAGCCGCATGAAAAACAAGCCCTTGTCTCTGCTGATCGCGAATGTGAACCAGGCGTACGCGCTCGCACGGGACATCGGGGCGAACTTCGACACGCTGGCGGAAAAGTTCTGGCCGGGGCCGCTGACGGTGATTGTGAAAGCAAGCTCGCGGCTGCCGCTGCGCTCGACCGCAAACACCGGCAACGTGGCTCTGCGCGTGCCCGATGCGGTGATTCCCCGCGCGATTGTGGAGGCGTTTGGATTGCCGATCACCGCCACCAGCGCCAACCTGCGCAATGCGCCCGAGTGCACCTACGCGCATTGTGTGCGGGACCAGATCGGCGACCGCATCCCGCTGATCGTGGACGGCGGCCCAACAAGCCGTGCGCTGCCGACGACCATCGTGGACCTGTCGCAGGGCGACGGGCACTGGCAGATTCTTCGCGAAGGCGCGATCCCGACCTATGACATCGCGCTCGCGTTGGGACGCTAGGCAGAGCCGGGGCGTGGCTCAGCCTTTCAAACCCATGTCTAGCGAACCTGTGCCTGCGAAACCCATGCCCGCCAAACCAACACGCTGGGTTCCGCTCGTGTTGAGTGCCGCGGTGCTCGCCGGGCTCGCGTGGATCGCGTATGTGTACCTTGAAATTCACTGGTATGCTTCGCACGATGAAGCGCAGCCTGCCGACGCGATCGCGATTTTTGGGGCCGCGGAATACGATGGCCGTCCCTCGCCGGTACTTCGGGCCCGCCTGATGCGCGGGTTGCAGCTGTACCAGGAGCGTTTGGCGCCGCTGGTGATCACGCTGGGCGGCGCAGTGAATGGCGAGGAGCATTCCGAAGGCGCGGTCGGGCAGGAGTTTCTGCTGGCGCATGGGGTACCCGAGCGCGCTGTTATCGCCGAAACTCACAGTCGCGACACCCGCGAATCAGCCGCGCAGCTGGCGCAGATCGCCCGCGCCAACGGCTTACACCGCATCCTCGCGGTCAGCGACGGTACCCACCTGTTTCGCATCCATGCCCTGTGCCAGCGCGCCGGGCTGACGGTGTACACGTCACCGCGGCAGGAGGCCGTGTCGCTGCCGTGGCGGGCGCGTTTCAGCCGCCTGGCGCACGAGGTGGCCAGCTATACGGCCTGGCGGCTCGGCATTCTCCGGTAGAGGAGCGCAAGCCGGGGCCATAGCGTGATTTACAATCGCCTAGCGGCGTCAAGCTGCTGTTCGAGGACGGCCTTTGCGGGTGTCTTCAGTCTGTTGTGAGGGTACAAACGAGTGCAAAGCATCACTGGGCCAGCGCGCCTCGGGTTGGCTGCCGGGCTTCTGCTGGCAGTGGCTTCGGTGTCCATCGGCTGCGCCAACCGGGCTCGTCCCGTTATCAATCCCATTTCGCCCACAGGTCCTGCGGGTACCCCGGGCGGCGGCTATGCCCTGGTGCTCGCGCAGCCTGTTGAGCGCGCCCCTGCGTCTGCCGGCACCCCGTGCCCTTCCGCGCTTCCGCCCGCTGCCGGGGCTTCAACCGGCATTTTGTATGCGCAGCCCTCCGTGGCCACGCTGGTTGATTTTTCAGGCGACAGCATTCTGGCGCAGGCCAGCGCCGGCTATGGGCCGCTGACCTCCGCAATCGCGCCTTCCGCCGGCGAGGTGTACAGCCTCAACTGCGACGGCACCATCAGCGGCATCCCGCTCTCTTCCACCTTGCAGTCCAACAACATCACCACTTCCACGCTGTTTTCAAATGCAGGCACGGGCAGCGGCACGCCGATCCAAAGCAACATCGTGGTTCAGAACTCATCTGTTTACGTGGTGAACGGAAATCGCACGCCGGCAAGCGTAGGCGCTTTGCGGGCAGGCTCGCCGCCCACTCTGCTGCAGGAGATTCCAGTGGCTCCGTCGCCGGTGGCGCTGGCTGCTTCACCGACGTCCCAAAGGGTATATGCGATCAGCCAGGGCGCGACCGGCAGCAACGTGACCTATGGCCAGTGCGCGACGCCGAACCCGTCGATCGGCAATGGTGAAGTGGACGGCATCGACACTTCCACCAATGCCGTTTCAAGCCGTTTGCCGGTGGGCAACTGCCCGGTGTTCGGGCTGACCACTCCGGATGGGCTGCGCACTTTTATTCTGAACCGCGGCTCAGGCACGGTTACGGTGATTAATGCACAGGCGGACGCGATCGATACGGCGTTCAATGGCACAGGGACGATCCCCGTCGGCGCGGGCCCTGTGTACGCCGCCTACTTTCCCGGGCGCTCGCTGCTGGTAACGGCCAACTACGACTCGGGCACGGTAAGTTTTATCAGCGTGCCGCTGGACTCGTTCGGCAACGATGGGCCCGGTTTCGGCACGGTGCTCAAGACGGTCAGTGTCGGAGCATTTCCGGCGGCATTGTCGATCCTTGGCGACGGCAGCCGGGTGTATGTCGCGCTCCAGGGCAACCCGGCAAACCCGGCGGCGGCCGGCGCGATCGCGGTTGTGAACGCGACCAGCTTCAACCTCCAAAACACAATCGCCGTGCCGGGCCACCCGCGCGCTATCGCCTCGACTTATAACAATCCCACCGGAAAGGTGTACGTGGTCGCGCCCGATAGTCAACTGCTGACCATTCTGCGGACCGACACCGACACCATCTCGGCGCAGCTTGGGATCCAGGGCTGCGGCGTGGACGTGCATACCAACTACCAGTACGCCGGGCAGACCAACCTGGCGGGGAGCGCGGTGTCGGCAAGCACGCTGGTGAACATGAGCAACTCGGCGGGGTCAGGGGCACCGGGGTTGTCGTACCAGCCGGCTTCAGGCTCGTACTGCCAGTAGCACGGTGAGCGGCAAGACCCGGCTCGACAAGCTGCTGGTAGAGCGTGGCCTGTGCGCAACACGGGAGCGCGCGCAGGCCATGCTGCTGGCCGGGCGCGTGCTTGTGGACGAACAAAAACAAACCAAGCCGGGACTCGCAGTGGACGGCGATGCCGCTTTACGGATACTGGGCGACGACCCGCGCTACGTGAGCCGCGGCGGGCTGAAGCTGGAACGGGCGCTGGCCCACTGGAGCATCGACCTGGTTGGGCGCGACTGCGTGGACATCGGTGCATCGACCGGCGGGTTTACCGACTGCATGCTCCAGGCGGGTGCACGAAGCGTCCTGGCGGTCGATACAGGTTGGGGACAGATCGCGCAAGCCCTGCGCAGCGATGAGCGTGTGACCCTGATGGAGCGCACCAACGCGCGCCTGCTTGAGCCGCTTGCGTTGGAAAACGCGGCACCGGGACGGCCACTCACCTTTTTTTCGATGGACGTTTCCTTTATCTCGGCGACTCTGGTGCTACCGGCTGTGCTGGCCGCCGCACCCGCCCTGTGTGAGGCCGTGGTGCTGGTCAAGCCGCAGTTCGAGGCAGGGCGCGAGTGGGTCGGCAAGGGCGGCATCGTGCGCGAGCCCGCGGCCTGG
>CAXTYP010000253.1:0-4268 GCA_964248435.1 uncultured Acidobacteriaceae bacterium
TTGCCCATTGCGATCGCCAGGTTGCGCCGAAACCCCGAGAACCGCGCCCGCTTGACCGGAGAGCCGAAAAAGAGCGCTTCCCACTGTTGCTCTGACAAGGCCGCAAGCTCCAGCAGGGAAGGATTGATGAGCAATTCGCGAGGCGTCAGCTCCGGATCAGGCTTCGGGTCGGGCGTGGTTGCCCCACGCCGCGCCCGGCTGTTCCACGGGCATACATCCTGGCAAATATCGCAGCCAAAAATCTGCCGGCCCATGCCCGCGCGCAGCTCCGGGTCGATCGAACCGCGCTTTTCAATCGTCAGGTAAGCGATGCAGCGGCTCGCATCCATCTGCCGGGGTGCAATCAACGCCTCGGTCGGGCAGGCCTCCAGGCAGCGCCTGCACGAGCCGCAGCGGTCCGCCGGCAGCGTCGCCCGTTGCTCCCCGTCTATTTCAAGATCCAGCAGGATCACGCCGAGAAAGAAAAACGAGCCCAGCTCCTGGTTCAACGTGCAGGTATTCTTGCCGGTCCAGCCCACGCCGGCCATGGCGGCAAAGGCTCGTTCCACCAGCGGCCCCGTGTCGATGTAGGCCCAGGACCGGAACGGCGACAGGGTACCAGCCAGGCTCGTTTCCAGGCGCTTGAGCCGTCGCAGCAGTACCTTGTGATAGTCCGACGGCACCAGTTCGCCCGTTTCCGCCTGCCGGCCCGACCATGCGTACCGGCCGATCCAGCCTGCGCCCGAGGGAGCCGCGTCGGTCGACAATGGGTACTCGGCCCCACCGCCGTAAGGGGCGGCACACACCACAATTGAGCGCGCCCACGGCACGGCAACCTGCACAGCGCCGCGCAGGTACTGCCCCAGCGCATCGCGGCGCTTCAGGTACTCCATCTCCCCGGCGTGGCCTTGTGCAATCCACTCGGCAAAGTAGCGTTCGTGTGTTTCGCTTCCCGGCGCACCGGCCGGCGGCACGGGCGCGATGCCCGCCTGCGCAAAGCCGGCAGCCTGTGCATGTTCAAGGATGGTCTGCTGCAAGGGGGGTGTCATGGGTCGGGCGCAGCTTCCAGCATAGCGGGAAGAGTCCCCGGTCGCCCCGGCAAGCGCTTTGTGAAAGCACGGTCAACAGTTGTTGAATCCTCGTGCAGTGTGGGGCTGAATTCAGCCCAGATTAAGCAAGGGGGGATGAAGTGGAAAGAAGGCATCGTTCACGATGCCGCTTCATCATCGATCCCGATCAAAGGAAGACGCTTGATTCGATTTGCTGCCCTTCGCTTCACATCGCCTGTTTCGCTCGCCATGGCCTGCCTCACCATCGCTCCAATCACCCATTCCGTGGCGGCCCAGGCGCAGGCCGACCGCGGCTCCATCGCCGGCAATGTTGCGGACAGCGGCCACGCCCTGCTGCAAGGCGCACAAGTCACGCTCGCGCCTGGCGGCCGCTCGGCCGTCACCGACCAGAGCGGTGCTTATATCATCCCGGGCCTCCAGCCCGGCCATTACACCGTTTCTGTTTCCTACCTCGGCTTTCAAACAGCGACGGCAGCCGTGGACATCACCGCCGGCACCATCGCAAAGGCCGATGTCCTAATGGCGATCGAAAATGCCAGCACATCAGTGGACGTCCGCCCGGAACGGGAGGTTGGCGAGGCCGAAGCCCTGAACCGCCAGCGGGTGGCCATCAATATCGTGCAGGTGCTGCCTTCGGAGGTCATCAACAGCCTGCCAAACGTGAACATTGCCGATGCCATCGGCCGCATGCCCGGCGTTTCGCTGGAGCGCGATGAGGGCGAAGGCAAGTACGTCCAGATCCGCGGCACCGAGCCGCGACTTAATAACATCACCATCGACGGCATCGTCGTTCCATCGCCTGAGAACATCCGCGCGGTCAAGCTCGACACCATTCCGGCCGACCTGGTCGAGTCCATCGAAGTCAACAAAACGCTGACCGCCAACATGGACGCGGACGGCATCGGCGGCTCTGTCAACCTGGTCACCCGGCAGGCCACCGATCAACCTTACTTCGCGGTCGAAGGCCTGCTGGGCCACACGCCGATCGGCGGCGGACGTGCCCAGGACGAGGTCTTTGCCACCTACGGCCGGCGCTACCTCACCGACAAGAAACTTGGCTTCCTGCTGACCGGCAGTTATGACTGGAATGGGCGCGGCATCAATGACATCGAGCCGAGCCAGGGCGTCAACCCGATCGTCAACGCCCAGGGCCAGCCGACGGGGCAGGTCGTCAACGGACCCAACGAGATTGACCTGCGCGACTACTTCTACGACCGCTCGCGCTACGGGCTGGGCGGAACCCTTGATTACAAATTGGGACCCGCTTCCTCGGCTTTTCTTCATGGGCTCTACTCCTACTTCGACGATTTCGGCGAGAACGGTATTTACTCCTTGCAGACCGGTAACTTCATCTCGCCAACCTTGACGGACGACCAGGGTTCAACCCGGTACGCGGATAACTACCGGCGTCCCGTGCAGCAGATCTTCAGCTTTAATGCCGGGGCTCATCAAGAGTTCGGCAACTCAACGCTGAACTACCGCGCGGCGTTCTCAGAGGCCAAGCTGACCGGTGGTTCCGATTACTCCACCTTTAACGGCATCGCACCCCAGGTTGCGACGGTGGTCAATGGCACCTCGACGGCTGCAGTTCCTGGTGTCACTTACAGCGTGACGACGGCGAATCCGCACCTGCCACATATCGACCCTATCGCCACGCCCGGCAACGTCAGCATCTATGATCCGTCGCAATACTCACTGAGTGACATCAGCTTTACGGATAACCACACCTTTGAGCGGGACCTGGTCGGAGAAGTCAACTATGCGCACCGCTATACCGCGGGCGACCAACTTTTCGGACAATGGGAGACCGGCTTCAAGATTCGCGATGTGATCAAGGGCCAGCTTTACAACCAAACGGACGCCAGCGGCCCGGCGCCCCTGCTGAGCTCAGTGTTAAGCAGCCACACTGACCCGAACTACTACTTCAACCAATACAAGTTTGGACCGGAAGCCAAGGCGACCAGGATTCTTTCTTACTACAACGCGAATCGCGGCCAGTTCAGCATCGACCCCGACGTAACATTCGCCCGCGACCTGCCAAACGACTGGCACGTGAACGAACGTGTTTATGCGGGTTACGCGATGAACACCATTACGCGGGGCAAATACCGGCTGAATACCGGCCTGCGCATCGAGGGCACCACCGACCACGTGCTTGGCAACCTGCTCATTACGACGCTTGACGCTGCCGGCAACCCTGTTGTCAATGCAAATGGCAACACCGTGCATACCGCTCAGCCGACAAAGCAGAATACCGGCTACACTTACTTTCTGCCGAGCCTGGCGGCCGAGTACAACTTCAATGAGTACACCGATGTCCGCTTCGCCTATAGCATCGGGCTTGCCCGCCCCAACTACGGCGACCTGGCCCCCTATATCCTCTACGACCCCTCGCAGAGCGGAACCGCCGCCAACCCGAAGTTGAGCGCCGGCAACCCTAACCTGAAACCGACCTATGCGCATAATCTGGACCTGTTGGGCGAGCATTACCTGCATCATGTCGGGGTCATCCAGGGCGGCGTCTTTTACAAGATGTTGTATAACTACATCGCTTCTTCACTGACCACGGTGCAGTTCACGGCACCCGGTACAACCGCACCCACGCCTTTTCTTGAAACAGCACCGCTCAACACCGGGGCCGCTCACCTGGTCGGTGCCGAAGCAAGCTGGGAGCAGCACCTGACCATGCTGCCGGGCGCGCTCGGCGGCGCGGGTTTCCGTGCCAACTACAGCTACACCACTTCAGTCGTGGGTATTCCCGGCCGTTCCGACCACCCATCGCTGCAGCGAACCGCGCCGAATAACTACAACTTCGACGCCACCTATGATCGCTATGGATTGTCGGCCCGCATGGGGGTGACTCACAACGACGGTTACTTGTGGTCGTATGCTTACCAGGACGGCACCCCGATCGATGGCACGCCGAGTCAAGTAACGCCAGGGGGCATCAAGGGTCCTGATTCCGACACTTACATCTACCCGCACACGCAGGTCGACGCACAAGTCAGTTACTTGGTCCCGAAAGGTCGCGGGATCAGTGTTGTTGCCCAATTCCTTAACCTGAATAATGAAGTGTTCGGCTTTTACAACGGAAGTGAGCGTTACCCGATCCAGCGAGAGTATTACAGCCCCCCTTCCACATTCGGCCTGCGCTGGACGCAAAGCGCGGAACATGGTTCCGTCTTCCAAAACAAAAGGAAAGCCCCGCCGCAAAGCGGG
>CAXTYP010000254.1:0-4255 GCA_964248435.1 uncultured Acidobacteriaceae bacterium
GGGGGGGGGAAAAAAAAGTGATTGGCGGGATGCCCGCCGGGTTTAGAGGGAAGATGAAAAAGTAGGAAAAAGATTAAAAGAAAATGAAAAAGGAAGAGATGAAGAAGAAAGGAAAGGGTTTTAAATGGATGAAAAAATTTGGGAGGATAAAGAAGGGAGTAAGAATAGGGAAGGAGGAAGAGGACATGAATCGCGTGATGGCTGCTTACGCCCGGGTCGAGCCGAACGGCAAAGGAAGACACATCCGTGTAACGCACCTTGCGGATGCTTTGCTGGGGCAGACCGGCAGCTTTGTGCGTGTGCTCGCGCTTTCTGTGGTCGCGGTGCTTGCGCTTGGGTGCGTCAACATCGCCGGCCTGATGCTGGTGCGCGGTCTTCGCCGCGAACGTGAGCTTGCATTGCAGGTCGCTCTCGGCGCGTCACGGCAGCAACTGGCGAGGAGGCTCTTCGCGGAGATTGCGCTGCTCGCCCTGGCAGGAACCATCGGGGGAGCGTTCGCAGCTTGGGGGCTGCTTGCGGCCATCCGTTCCCTGCTGATCGTTTCGCTCGCGCGCGGGTCCGAGGTCACGCTGAACGTACCGATTCTGCTCGCATCGCTCGCTGTCGCTCTCCTGACGCTCGGCGTCGCCGGCATGCTCCCTTTGCGACAGCTGCTGGCGGTCGCACCGGCGCATGCCCTGCGCGCCGGGGGCACGGGCTCAGGGGTCAACCGAGTCAACCGGCGTTTGGGGTCGATCTTTGTCGCGAGCCAGATGGCGCTTGCCATGGTGCTGCTTGCGACCAGCGGCCTGCTGCTCCGAACGCTTGGGCAGCTGCGCAACGCGGACTTCGGTTTTCCGACCGACCACCTGCTGTTGTCGTTTCTGCTGCGACGTGTCATCGGCTCGGTCCTGCCCGTTCCGGTCTCGCACGGGCTCGTCTTTGTCGCACTGCTCGCCGCCGGCATGGAGCTGGTTGCGCTGCTTGCCTGCGCGGCCCCGGCGGCACGCGCGGCGTCGGTCGACCCGCTCGAAGTGCTGCGCGCCGAGTAGCTTCCCTTCCACCGAGCCGCAAGTGCACGTACAGGAGAACCGCCCATGCCGACCACCCTTTCGGATCTCACCGCCGACCTTCGCTATGCGTTGCGCCAGCTGCATCGCGCCCCCGGCTTCGCACTGACCGTGGTGCTGACCCTCGCGCTGGGCGTGGGCGCCAATACTGCCATCTTTTCGCTGCTGGACCAGGCGCTGCTGCGCTCGCTGCCCGTGCACGATCCGACAGAGTTGGTGGTACTGCAAGGCACGGGCAGCGTGTGGCAGGGCAACATCAGTGCGTACGGTCCTTCGGACGAGCAGTCGTTTTCCTACCCGATGTACCGCGACCTGCGCGACCACACCCATGCGTTCGCGGGCCTTTTCGCGACAGCCCCTGTCACCATGAGCCTGGTAAGGGGCAGCAATACACAGCTGGGCCGCGCGGTCGTGGTCAGCGGCAACTATTTTTCAGTGCTGGGCGTGCAGCCCGCGCTGGGTCGCCTGCTGACGCAAGCAGACGACACCGCGCCGGGCGCAAACCCGGTGACGGTGCTTTCGTACGAATTTTGGCGAGACCGGCTCGGGGCCGACCCGACCGTTGTGGGTTCTCCCGTCACGATCAACGCGCACCCATTTCAGGTAGTCGGCGTGGCGGCACCCGGCTTTCGCGGCGCCGGCTGGGGTCAAACCCCTGCCGCCTTTATGCCCATGTCGATGCTGGAGCGGATACTGCCCGGCAAGGGCACCCGCCTTTCCGATCACAAAGATCGCTGGCTGAACGTGATGGGTCGGCTGCAGCCGGGTGAAACCCGCGCGGAGGCTCAGGTCGCGCTCGCGCCGTTGTGGCATGCCTTGCGCGCGGAAGAACTGAAAGCGCTCGGGCACCAGTCGCAGTCGTTTACCGATGACTTTCTAACCCGCAGCCGGCTCCAGCTGCTGCCCGGCGCGCGCGGCCTGTCGTACGGCCAGTCGCACTACCAGGACCCGCTGCTGATCGCGATGAGCATGGCCGCGCTGGTGCTGCTGATCGCCACGGTCAACGTCGGCAGCCTGCTGCTGGTGCGCGCTGCCGGGCGCAGCCACGAGTTCGCCATGCGCTACGCCCTCGGCGCAGGCAGGGGGCGCGTTGTCGCGCAGCTGCTGCTTGAAGGATTGCTGCTGGGTGTTGCTGGCGCGAGCGCGGGCCTGTTGCTGGCGCCCATCGCCTTGCGGGGGCTGGTGCGGCAGATCTCGCACGGCGAAGCCAACGGGCCGTTTACCGCCGTCCTCGACGGCCGCGTGCTGCTGTTCAGCTTCGCGGTGGCCATGGCGGGCAGCGTGGTTTTCAGCCTCGCGCCCGCCGCGCAGCTGCGCCGCGTCGAGCTGACTTCGGCCATGCGGCAGGTCGCCTCTGTCAGCGGCGGCAGGCTCAGCTTTCGCCGCGCGATCGTGGTTCTACAAATCGGGCTCAGCCTGCTGTTGCTGGTCGGCGCGAGCCTGTTTGTGCGCACCATGAGCAAGCTGCGCGCGGTCGATGTCGGCTTCAACACGACGCACCTGCTCACCTTCGACGTGGACCCTCAGCTCGCAGGCTATGCCCCCGCAGCCATGCTGCCGCTGTACCAAAACATGCTTGACCGGCTGGCCGCGCTGCCGGGCGTCCTGTCCGTCAGTGCGACCAACGACCAGGAGCTTTCGGGGAACAGCCAGGGCGGCAACGTCACGGTCGCGGGCTACACGCCTGTCAACGAGGCTGACGCCGGGCTCGATATTGAAAAAGCGATCATCTCGCCTGCCTACTTTTCAACCATGCAGGTCCCCCTGCTGGGCGGACGGTTCTTCGGCAAAGGCGATGCCGACGGCCACCCTCTGGTTGCGATCGTCAACCAGGCGTTCGTCCAGCATTTCTGCGCGGGGCAGCTCGCTCGCTGCCTTGGGCGCCAGATGCAGGACGGCCACGATACTTCCAAACCTTTCGACATTGAAATCGTCGGTGTTGTCCACGATACGAAGCATCGAGACCTGCGCCGACCGACTGAACCCACCTTGTTTCAGCCGCTAGCGCAGGCAAAGACCATTGGTCAGCTCTCCTTCGATCTACGTATCGCGACCCCGCCCGAGCCGCTGATGCCGACCGTGAGCCGGGCCGTGCACGCGCTGGCCCCGGCGCTCGCGCTTAACGACCTGCAATCCATGAACGCGCAGATCGACGATCTGCTTTCAAACGAGCGCATGATTGCCCTGCTTTCCGTCTGCTTCGGCGTGCTCGCGCTCGTACTCGCGGGCGTCGGCATCTACGGCGTGCTGGCCTATGCCACCGCGCAGCGCACCCGCGAAATCGGCATCCGCATCGCACTCGGTTCTCCGCGCCTCGCCATTGCACGCCTTGTGCTTTCGGACGTGCTGCTGCTCGCCGGTATCGGCATCGCCGTCGCGCTGCCGGTTGCCTTTGCACTCGGTAGGCTGCTGCGCGCGCAACTCTTCGGCATCTCGCCGGCCGACCCGCTCAGCCTTGCTCTCGCGGTGCTGCTCATCGCCCTCACAGCCTTCACCGCCGCGCTGCTGCCCGTGCGCCGCGCCGTTTCCGTCGACCCCACCGAAGCCCTCAGAACCGAGTAACGACACGGAGTAACTCCATGCCCACCCTGCTGAACGACCTCCGCTATGCCCTGCGCCAACTGCGCCGCTCGCCCGGCTTTGCCGCAACCGCCATCCTCACGCTGGCACTCGGCATCGGTGCCACCACCGCGATCTTCACGCTGGTCTACCAGGTCATGCTGCGGTCCATGCCCGTGCGGCATCCTGAGCAGCTATACAAAGTCGGAAAGGCAAACTGCGGCGGCTGCGTCACGAACGGTTTGCAGGACGACTGGAATCTTTTCTCGACAGATCTGTATCGCTACTTGCGCGATGAGACGCCGGGCACCGCAGGCATGGTCGCGACCGAGTCCCAGACCGACAATGTGAGTGTGCGCAAAGCGGGCGACCATGGCGCGGCACAAGCACTGACGTCCCGCTATGTATCCGGCAATTACTTTTCCGTGCTCGGTGTCGAACCCTACGCCGGACGCCTGCTGCGGCCGGAGGACGACCGCGAAGGCGCACCACCGGTAGCGGCCATCAGCTACGCGCTTTGGCGCAGCAGGTTTGCTGCCGATCCCCGCATTGTCGGCGGCACGCTGCTGCTGTCCGGCCACCCGGTAACGGTGGTCGGGATCGCGGCACCCGGCTTTTTGGGCGAGCGCAACCAGCCGGATGCAGCC
>CAXTYP010000255.1:0-4230 GCA_964248435.1 uncultured Acidobacteriaceae bacterium
TGTCCGACCGCTTCCATTCGCTCACCACGCCAGGCGAGGACAACAGCGCGAATGGGCGGCTGGAGGGCTATGGGGCGGCAGCGTCCTTTGTGGGGCAGGCGCCGCTGGGCGGCGGCCTTGGCGTACCCGACGACATCCTCGATATCCAGGGCAGCTTCAGCTTGTTTGACTCGTCCCCGGTTGACGTCTTTATGACGTTCGGCGTGCTGGGAACGGCTTACTACCTCGGGCTGCTCGCCGTGATCTGGAGGGCGGCAGCCTCCATGCGGCGGCGCGATCCGGAAGACGACGCGCTGACTCTGCCGGCTTTTGCGCTGTTGGGCGTGGCGCTGCTCGGCAGCGTGACCGTGGCCCTGCCCGGCCTGCTCGCCTGGACTCTTCTGGCTTCAGCGCCGGCCGGGTACGAAAACGTGGCGGAATCCCGCATGCGCCTGTTTGGCTCTTCAACCCCTCTGGAGTCGGCACGATGAAAACTTCCGTCTTGATCTGCACCCTGGGCCGTCCGGAGGTGCTGCACGGCACGGTCGAGAGCGTTCTCGCCCAAACCCATCCGGCTCACGAGATTCTGATCGGCACCCCTTCCGCGGAGAACGTGCTGCCGGCCACCCTGCGCTTGCCGGGCGTGCGGCTGATCCTGACTGAACTTGGGTTGACGCGACAGCGCAACGCCTGTCTCGACCGGCTTGCGCCCGATGCCGAACTGGTGGCGTTTTTCGATGACGACACCGAGCTTGCGCCGGACTTTCTGGCCTGCATGGCTGCCCTGTTTCATAAAATGCCCGCACTGGTCGCCAGTTCAGGGCACCTGCTTTATGACGGAGGCATTGACGTCTTCTGTGACCGCGCGCAGGCCCGGGCAAAATGCCGGGAAACGCCTTCGTCCTGGTCCCCGGACCAGCCCGTCCGCACCGAACCCTTACGGAGCACCTATGGCTGCGACATGGTTTTTCGCGCCGATCGCGCCCGGGTCGCTCGATTCGATGAAAACCTGCCGCTCTACGCCTGGCTCGAGGATGCGGACTTTTCCCACACAGCGACCCAGGGCTTTATGGCCCCGATCACCAACCGCGACGCGCTGGCAGTGCACCTTGGCGCTCGCGGTGGAAGAATCGACGGCCTGCGGCTCGGCTTTTCGCAGATGGTCAATCCGTTTTACCTGTGGCGCAAGTCCCGCGTCTTCACCTTTCCTTACCTGTTCATCCACTACTGGCTGCGTTGCCTGGTCGGCAATGTTCTGGGCCTGTTCACCGGCGAGCCGCAGGAGGACCGCCCGGGAAGGCTGGCAGGCAATGCAGTTGGATTGCTGCACCTCCTGCGCGGGAAGTGCCGTCCGCAGGACATCATGCTGCTGCCCGAAGGGCAACTGTTCGGCTCAGGCGATCCCGCGTCCGGCGGGGATGCTTTGCTCGCGCGCTTAAAAGGGGAGTCAGGTAGAAAAAAGGAAGTCTTTCGCGGACTCAACGGACTTCGCTTTTTCGCGGCCATGGCCGTGGTCTGTTTCCACTACGCAGGGCGGGTGAGCGGCTTCTCGGCGGCTCCGCTCGCGGTCAAGAACCTGGTGGGCTGCGGGCCGATCGCACTGCCCTTCTTTTTTCTTCTTTCCGGCTTTGTGTTGTCGCATGCCTACACGGACCGCATGCCTTCAGAACCGGCCGGTCGCGGGCGCTTCTGGATGGCGCGCTTTGCCCGGCTGTACCCGGTGTACCTGCTGGCGTTTGTTCTTTTTGCTCCCGTGGCTTACGAGAAGTATGTACGCCTCCATGCGGATGGCGGCATCGGTACGGCGATTTGGGGCGGCGCACTTTCCTTCTTCACCCTCCAGGCATGGACGCCGTTTTCGCAGGCATGGAACGGGCCGAGCTGGTCGCTTTCTGTTGAGGCTTTCTTTTACGCGATCTTTCCCTTTGCCGGCCGCTGGTTTCTTCGCGCACCCGGCGCGCGCGTTTGGCCGGCGCTGCTGGCCTGCTGGTTCGCCATGGTAGCGGTTCCGCTCGCGCATGAACACGGCTCCTTGCCCACCTCGCTTTGGGGCACCTGGATTGAAAACAACCCGCTGTTCTGGGCTCCGTCCTTTTTCGGAGGCATCGCTTTGTATCGCGTGTATCCGTTGTTTGCCCGCTGTGCCCCCGCCGTGGCGACATCGGTCGCGCTTGCCGCTTCGGCGCTGCTGCTGCTGCTGTGCGGGGCTGCAAACCCGCCCATGCAGGAGCTGCTGATCAGCGGCGGTACGGTGCCCCTGCTTGCCCTGCTGGTGCTTGCCTTTGCCCACCCATCGGCGCTGCCCGGGCGGCTGCTTGGGATCTCGGTTCTGTTTGAACTGGGCTCAGTCTCCTATGCCATTTACATCCTGCAATCGCCGCTATGGCAGATGTACCAGGCTGTTGCGGCACGGCTCACCGGGCATGCGGGCACCGTCGCGCCGGAGTTCGCGTTGTTCCTTGCCGTGCTGACGATCGCGGCGCTGCTTGTCAGGGAATGGGTGGAGCGACCGGCGCAGCGCCGGCTGCTCGCCATGTGGACGCGACGCGATGCGCGACTCTATGCCCCTCCGCAGAAAGGGGCGATGCACGCGATTGAGCCTCCCGTCACATCGCGAGCCGGAGGCGTGTCATGAGGGCGTTTTCAACTCCGGTCCCCAATCCTTCAATGCCGCTCGATCCTTACGGCGAGCACTTCGTCGCTAACGGAAATGGCTGCCAGGTCGACCGGCATTGCCCGCGCCCCATCCGGGGTAATGCGGGTTGCACCAGTTGCCGAGAGTCCGGGGCCAAGCCGGATGGCCACGGAGACCGCGGCGACCGCCACCGCCCCCTGCGTGTCCGGGTCGTAGCAAGGAAGCTCGCGCCATACAAAAAGCGTCCAGGCGCCGGGGTGCCGCTCCACGAGCAGGTGGTGTACGCTCGGGTCCCCTGTCAACAGATCAATGGCAGCTTGCCCCGGCTGGGCGGGTTCAGGCCCAACCGGCTCGCTGTCACTCAGCTCGGCCATCAAGGCCTGCAGGGTGCGAAAAGCCGGCTTTGTGGTTCCATCGCTATGCAGCAGTCCGAACAGGCCGCCGGAAAACTGGTCGTCGGCGAGCTCATACAGGTAGGTGCGCCGGATACCGTGAAGATATTGTTCCAGCACCAGCCGGGGCAGGTAGCGGGCCTGGACGAACTCCGGCACAGCCTGCGGAGCCGGGAGGTCGGTGCGGTAGCCGGTCTCGGTGGTGATGAGGGGCGCACCCGGCCATGCTTTGTTCGCCGTGCGCACCGCGTAACCGATGCTGCCATAGCCGCCGGTCGACCAGCCCGCGGTACCCGGATTTCTGCCGGCCGGATAGTTGTGGAGATTGCCGAACCGAAACAGCGGGCCGGCCTTGCCCAGCTGGGCGTAGCTGTTGTTGGGCTGCCCCCAGTCCGCATCGACCAGGGAAGGGCCGATCAAGGGAATACCACCGTACGCCGTGCTGCTTGCCACGGTGTCCAGGGTGCGCAGATAAGCGAGCGTCGGCTCTGCCCAGTGGCGCGCGCCGTTGGCGTCGGGCTCATTTGGTGCTTCCAGAAACTCCATGTCGCCGACACGGGCAGGATAGGTTTCGAGATACGTTTCGCTCTCGTCCGGTGCGCTTACAAAATCAGCGCCGATGCCTGCGGCGGCCAGCGCGCGGTGGCGCTGGGTGAAGGGTTCCGGGCCGGCCCCCGGCGCAGCCACCCCGTCGCGAACATGGCGGACATGGAGCGCCCTGAGCGAGGCAAGCACCTGGTCGAAGTGCCGGGCGTACCAGGTTTCAGCAAACCCGAGATGAATATTCACTCCGACCGAATCGGCGACCTCGCCGGCCGGAACGGACTGCTCTGCAATCCCTTTTGTCGGTGGGTAGAAAAGTACGGCCACGGCAAGCAGATACTCCACGCGCGCGCGAAAACCCCGATTCTTTGCACGTTTAGGAGCCCTCATGTTGCAAACCTTAGCACCCGACCATGCACGCAGAAATCCCCTGGCTGCCCCACCTGCGGACGAAGCGCCCCCTGAAGCCGGCATCCCCGGAGGAGCGGGTGCCTGGGAAACGATTCGCCCCTCGTCGACCCTGTTTGCCTCGCGGCAGCTCCATGCAAGCCGCATGTACTCGGTGCTGCGATCGCTGGTCCCCCTGCCGGCCATGCTGATTGTCTGGGCTGCATACGCATCGCAGTTCGGTGCCCACGCGATCCCGCGTCTGCTGGACACGTCAGTCACCATGAAGCACCT
>CAXTYP010000256.1:0-4184 GCA_964248435.1 uncultured Acidobacteriaceae bacterium
GCGGACTTACCACGTTGACCGGTCCCACCAGTTCGTCGTGTTTGATCGCGTGCAGCACCGCATCGAGCAGGTCTTCGAGACCGACCCAGCTCATCCACTGCGCGCCGCCCCCCAGCTTGCCGCCCAGCCCCGCGCGAAACAAGGGCAACATCTGCTTCAACGCCCCTCCATACGGGGTCAGGACCACGCCGAAACGCAGGTGCGCTACGCGGATGCCGGCCGCCACTGCGGGCGAGGCCGCCTTTTCCCACTCCTCGCAGACTTCCGGCAGAAACCCACGGCCTGGCTGCGAGTCTTCTGTCAGGATCTCGTTCCCGCGATCTCCGTAAAAGCCCGTCGCCGATGCCGTCAGCAGCACCTTGGGCGGCTGGCGCAAACGGGCCAGCGCCAACGCGAGGGCCCCGGTCGGCAGCGTCCGGCTGTTCACGATGACCTTGCGGTACTCCGGGGTCCAGCGCTGGGCCGAGATATTTGCCCCGGCCAGGTGCACCACGGCATCAAAGCCCTCCAGCCGCTCCAGGTCGGCAAACGGCTGCGCCGCCCTTGGCTCCCACAGGATCGTGTCCGGGCTCGCCGGCGGGGCCTGCTGATCGGCCTTGGCCGCTTCCCGCACCGGTCGCTGCACAGGAACACCTTCCCACCCGCGCGCATGGAGATGCGCCAGCAACGCGTGGCCGATCATTCCGCTTGCCCCGGTCACAAGAACTCGGAACAAACGTTTGTCTTTTTCGGAGCTGCTTTTCTCACTCTGGCCGCTGGATGGCATCATCGAATCCTTCTCCTTACATGATCGGGTCAAGCCCAAGGACCGGGCAGCGGACCCCTGCTGAAAGGAACGGGGGTATAGGGCCGGCGAGGCCGGGGGCAAGTACAGCAGAAACGCCTGCTGGGCCGTGCGAAGCCTTCGGCGCCAGTTCAGACCCGTTCAGATGCCGCCTGGAGGCCGAAAATTGCTTTCCGGCCCACTTTTTCGGTGCAACCAGTTCGTATTCGACTCCAAAGAGCCCAGGAAAGCCCGTTTGTTCGAATCGCTGATCGACTTACGGTGACTTCGCATCGTAAACTGTAAGAAATCATGTTACCCATGTTCCATGATTTAGGAGGACCTTCGCGATGACCGAACGGAAAGCTGTGACGGAGTTGCCGCAGGGTGAGGCTGCACTCGTCCCCGGTACCGACGATAAAACCGCTGTCACTACCGCAGGTTCCAGTTCTATCGACGGAGCCAGTGCGGAAGCCTTTATCGCGGAAAAGCGCATCGGCGAGCGGATCAAACGCCTCCGTTTGAAAAAATCCATGGGCCTGGTCGAACTGGGACGGCAAACCGGATTGTCCGCCTCCTTCCTGTCGCAGCTTGAAACCGGCCGCGTCGTGCCCACCTTGCGCAACCTTGCGCGGGTCGCCATTGTTTTCGGCAAGGACCTGAACTACTTCTTTGAAACCGAGCCGCAGCCCATGTTCCGCGTGCATCGCAAGAACGAGCGCACGCGCCTGCCCCAGAGCGGCACCGAGGACCCCAACTACTACTTCGAAAGCCTGGGCTACATGGTGCCCGACCGGCAGCTCGATCCTTACTTTGCGGAGTTCCTGCCCGGTCGCAAAGCCTCCGATGTCCGGGCCCACGTGCACCCAGGCTTTGAGTTCCTGTACATCCTGGAGGGCGAGCTTGAAATTCGCCATGCCGACAAAACCCACGTCGTCGGCGCGGGCGACGGCGTTTATTTCGACGCCAGCACCCCGCATTCCTATCGCTGCGAAGGCACGGTGCCTGCGCAGGTCATCATCGTCACCATGCACCAGCAGCAAGCCCAGCAGGCTCAAAACACCGTCCGTCCCATGCCTTCGAATTTGCGCCCCGGCCAGTCGGCAAGCACACCGGGCGGCATCTACCCCGGGGCCCAAGGCAGTGGCCAAACAGCTGCGCAAAGCGGCAGCGGGCCTGGTCTCCGCGGAGGCACAAGCACTTCCATGCAGCCATCCGCCCAGTCCTCCCGCGGCAATGGGATCAATCTGACCACCTAGTTCAGGTTCATTCAGTCAAAGAAGCGGCGAGGAAGAACCCCGCCGCTTTGTACCAGGTAGTTACCGGTGCTACTTAAAGTAGATAGCGGGAGCGCCGGCAGTCGCAGGTTCGGCATCTTCACTGGTACCGAATCTGCCTGCGATTGCTTCAATTCAGCTCCGAAACCTTGCAGCTCCTCAAAGTCCCAGCTTTCCGGCCTAAAGAACAACGTTCGCTGGATCACAGTACTCGCCAGCAAGCCAGTCGTATTTTGGGAACAAACGCAGGAACTGCTATCTACAGCGGTCTGGTACCCGTCAGGGCGGACCATTAGCAGGCTTGCTTGTGGCAGCTCTTGCTCAGGGATGAGGCGAGCCTTCGCGTCCACCCTTGTATCCGAAAGCAGCGGGTCTGGACGTTGCGCTCCCGCTGACAGCAGAACAGCGCGAAGCCTGACAGAAATTCGGATTTGGGTGCGTCTCTCTCTCGAGCCCGAGCTTTCGCCGTTCTGCGGCAGACCGCCGGTGCTCCAAGTCCTTGAACAGGGCCAAGTCCGACCACGCGGCTTCCGTGCCAGAACCGGCTTAGTAAGGAAACTTTATCAAGTCGCGGCAAATCGCCTTCCGTGAGAAACTTCAGGAAGTCGGTCCGCCGGATGTCGAATTCGCTTCCCACGTCTGTCCATAGCTCGCCCTCCCGTCCCGCCCACCTGCGCCAGGCAAACGCTCGCGGGCTGCTTTACCTGCTCAGAAAAAACAATCCCTGCTCCAAGGCGGACCTGGTTCGGCTGTCCGGACTCAGTGCTCCCACCGTGTCCAGCGGCGTTCTGCACCTTGAAAACCTTGGCCTGGTCGAGTTCGTCGGCGAAGGTGAATCGAGCGGCGGACGCCCGCCAGGTCTTCTGCGCTTCAAAGCTACCCATGGCTATGTTGCGGCTGTGGATATTGGGGGCACCCGCCTTCGCATGCTGATGACAGACCTGAGCGGTGACGTCGTCACACAATGGTCGACGGTGCTGCTGAAACAGCAGAAAACACCCGCCGCCGTTTGCGCTCTCATCAAGAATGGTCTCGGCATTATGTGTGAGCAGGGCGGAATCAAGGCCGGCAAGCTGCTGCACCTGACAGCCGGTGCCCCCGGCATCACAAACGCCGGCACGGGTGTCGTGCTTTCCGCACCCAATCTCAAGGACTGGAACGACGTTCCCCTCCGCGCCATGCTGGAACAGCACACGGGCCTGCCCGTACAAGTTGAAAACGACACCAATCTCGCGGCTGTGGGGGAGTATCGCCGTGGAGCTGCCGCAGGCGTTGAAAACTTCGTTTTCATGGCCATTGGCACGGGCGTGGGTGCCGGCATCTTCCTGCGCGGGCAGCTGCACCATGGCGTGCAATGGTGTGCCGGGGAGATCGGTTATTTCGGGGTAAGCGGCCAGGAGCGCAAGCCCATGCAGGTGCGGCGCGCCGGGCAATTGGAAGAGATGATCGGCGGGCGCGGTATCGAGCAGCACTGGCTCGGCCTGCTGCGAAACCACCCGACAACGGCCAACGCGGAGCTTGGACGCCTCCGTGCCAACCAGATTTTCGACCTGGCGCGCGACGGCGACCCGCTCGCCCGCCAAACCCTTGCCTTTGCCGCGAGCCTGGTTGCGGATACGATCGCGGACATCTCGCTTCTGCTCAATCCGGAACTCGTGGTTCTAGGCGGCGGCATCGGCGCGCACCCTGAGCTCTGCCGCGCTGCCGCCGCCCTGGTGGAGCGGCATGAGTTTGCAAAGCCTCAACTCCGCTCAAGTGCCCTGGGCACGCGTGCGCAGCTTTTCGGCGCTATTTCACTTTCGATTGCTGCCGCCACGGCGAGCCTGCTGCCCTGATCAATGCAGCCCGACAGCGGTCCCCATTCTCGCGCCCTGCCGTCGCCCGCGTTTCCTGTTGACATCTGTAAGGCTCCTGTTATGCTCAGCCGAAACCGACTTACTTACCAAGGCTTATTAAGTTCATCAAGCCGCAAAAATGGCTGCCCTTCTCAGGGAAGCAGCCACGTCACCCAGAGGTGCCGCACTATGCCGATTGGCTCATCTCCGAAACTTGGCCGGGCAGCCCTGCTGGGTACCTGCTGCGTCGCCATGTCAACAACTTAAAACGGTGAAGCAGTATCTCGATCAGCAGCACGACCCCGAATG
>CAXTYP010000257.1:0-4162 GCA_964248435.1 uncultured Acidobacteriaceae bacterium
AGCATACGCAAACCCGGCTACGCCTCCTACATCACTGCAAGAGTTTTCGACTCGGCCCATATAAGCGTTAAGCACTATAACGGTAACGCCATGTGGGAGCGGGCATTGTGGGAAGCTGGCGTCAGTTATAACGAGACACTCATCTACCGGTCGAGCTGGTGCTTTGAAGCTTGACACTGAAACACGAGAGCGAATCGTTCTCAGCGCAAGCAAATTGCCTGTACCTGGTTTACTGTCACGGCATGAGAGTTTTTGCTTTCCGTCGATGCTTTGCGCTTTCCCTGCTTGCTTGTGGTTTGCTGATTTCACCCACTCACGCGCAAGAGCACCCTGCGGACGCGAAAGCTGCTTCAGCCTCGACTGACGCCAAGTCCGATGCGCTGCCGCCTTTGCCGCCTGACGCTTCCGTCGCGCAGACCGTGACGGTCAACGGCAAAACACTGCATTACACGGCGACTGTCGGCACCATCCCGGTGTACGACCGGACGGACCCGGCGAAGGCCGAGGTGAAGACGGGCGAAGTGGTTGTGACCTCGTACCTGCTGGACGGCGACAAGGGTGCGACCTGCGGCGAAAATGCGCGGCCCGTCACCTTTGCCATGAACGGCGGTCCGGGGGCGTCATCCGTGTACCTGAACTTCGGCGCGATCGGGCCCAAACACATCGCGTTTGCCGAGCAGGGCGACTCGCCTTCTGACCCCGCGCGGCTGTCCGACAACCCGGGGACGTGGCTTCCCTTCTCGGACCTGGTGTTTATCGACCCGGTCGGGACAGGGTTTTCGCGCTCGCTGGCCTCGCCCGGTGATACCAAGAAGCTGTTTTATTCGACCGATCCCGATATTGAGTACCTGTCGCGCGTGATTTATGACTGGCTGGTCAAGAACGGACGGCTGCAGTCGCGCAAATACCTGATCGGCGAAAGCTACGGAGGGTACCGGGGCCCGCGCGTGACGCACTACCTGCAAAGCCGCCTGGGTGTCGCGATGAATGGCGTGGTGCTGGTGTCGCCGTACCTGAACCCCTGGATCGAGAGCCACGGCGAGATTTCGCCGCTGCCGTGGATGATGACCCTGCCGTCGATCGCGGCGGCGCACCTGGAGCGCGAACACCAGCTGAATGCCGAGCACATGGCCGGCGTGGTCGCCTACACGCGGGGCGAGTACGTGACGGACCTGCTGGCCGGGCGCTCGAACCCGGAGTCGACGCCGCGGTTGATTCGCAAGGTGACGGAGCTGACGGGCCTGGATCCCGCGTTTGTGAAGCACTCGGGCGGCCGCATTGAAACAGGCGCGTACCTGCGCGAGGTGCATCGCGAAGCGGGCGATATCGGTTCCGTGTATGACTCGAACGTGACTGCGCCGGACCCGTTTCCGTTTTCGCCGGAGCAGCGCTCCAACGATCCCATCCTGGAGTCGATCATCGCGCCGACGACGACCGCGATGGTGGACTGGGTGACGCGCGTTGTGGGCTGGAAGACGACGGCGCGCTACTACGCGTTGTCGTACGAGGTGGGCGAGCAATGGGACGCCGACAGGAACAACTCGATGATGAAGGGTTCGGCCAACGACCTGCGCGAGGCAGTGGCCGCGGATGGGAAGCTGCGGGTGCTGATCGCGCACGGCTGGGACGACCTGAGCTGCCCGTTCATGGGCTCGGTGCTGACGGTGGACGAGATGCCTGTCTTGTCTGGACCGGCGTCGGACCCTGCTCGTGTCGCGGTGCACGAGTACCCCGGTGGCCATATGTTCTACACGCGCCCGGCGAGCCAGGCTGCGTTTGTGAAGGATGTGGAGGCGATGGTGGCGGCGCACTGATTTTTCAGGGTGGTGCCGCAGGTGAATAAAGATGTCTCAAGAACTCACGCTTGAACAGTATTTACAAACAAGTTATCGCCCGGATGTCGAGTTCGTAGACGGCCTGCTGAAGGAACGGGCTGTTAACGGCTTTCAGCATGGGGTGGTGCAAGGGCTTATCGGCTTGTGGTTCCGAAACCACCGAAAGCTCTGGGGTGTTCTTGTTTCGATCGGGACGCGTACCAGGATTGATCAAGAGCGGGTGCGCCTGCCGGACGTGGTCGTCGTAAAGAAAGGCGAGCAGACACGCGGAGCCCTGATCAAGGCGCCGCTGATCGCGATCGAGGTGCTTTCACCCTCGAATAGCTACGCGGACCTGAAGGCGCGCGCGACGGACCTGCGCACCCTGGGTGTCGAAAACGTCTGGCTCATTGATGAGGAACGTCGCACTGCCAAGGTTTGGACGGGGACGCACTGGCAGCCGGTACCTGGCCGCCGGATCGAGACCGTCCATGCGCCGGTGTGTCTCGACCTTGACTGGCTGTGGGCGGAACTGGACGACGAATAGCGCCGCTTATGTTACGGGAGCTCTTTCCAGGCTTCACCGGCAAACAGCCGGATGCCGGCGACCCCGGCCGCGCCGGCCCCGAGGCACTCCGCTGCATTGAAGGGGGTGATGCCGCCAAGCGCGAATATGGGCACCGGTTGCGCCGCCGCACAGGCTTGCGCCAGTGGAAGCAGGCCGGTGCCGGACTTCGCAGGCGTGCCGTCAACGATCTTCTCAAACACCGGGCCCCAAAGGATCGCCGCAGCTCGCCCGGCGCGGGCAGCGGCTACTTCGCCGGCGGTGTGGCAGCTCACGGTCACAATGCCGGCCGCGCGAAACGCGGCACTGACCTGCGGCAGGGTGGAGCCTCCGGGCAGGTGAACGCCATCGGCGCCCGCATCCATCGCGAACCCAGGGGACAAGCCATTGACCAGCAGACGCGTGCGGCTACCTTTTACCACGCCGGCAAGCTTGCGGACCAGCGGAACGAGCGCAGTTTCCGGCAGATCTTTCTCCCGAACCTGGACCCATTCCACCCCGCCTGCGACCCATTGCGCAGTACGGGCCAGCAGGGCTGCCTCCCACCCGCCGCGAGTGAAAGGCAGCAGGGAGCGCTCGGTAATGGCATAGCGTTGCAAGGCCGGCTTAGCGGTACGACCGCTGATAGGTGCGGGTCAGGCGATCCTGCCAGCCAAGCTTGTCCTCGTCCAGCAGCGCCCACAGGACCCCAAGCCCGAGCGGCAACAGGGCCAGCGCGGTCGCCGGAACACGACCCTGCAGCTGGCGGCTTGTTGGGTTTTCATCGGAAAACGTACACAACGCGATGTGAGCATAACGCATGCCGGGGGTGGAGCCGCCCCCGAACCGCAGAAACAGCCAGCCGTAGAAGGCGGCAAGCACGCCCAGGAACAGCGCCCCGCCCAGCAGCGCCGCCCTGCCTGTGGGCAGCTGCTCCGTGCAAAAGACAAACACCAGAACGGAAAGTAAAAAGCAGGCAAAAACGAGAGAAGTATCCACCAGCGCAGCCATCAGGCGGTCTCCAACCGTGGCCAGGTCATCCAGCAGTGGCGCGGCTTCCGCATCGTAGCCATGTTCGGGCTGTCGCGCCGCCAGGTGCTGGTGCGCGGCCTCCGGGTGAGCTTCGAGCTCGATGGAGCTCCAGCCGGTACCTTCCCGCTGCTTACGCACACGCTCCGGCGCCTGTTCCCAGGTAAAGGCAGCGCGGCGGATGGGTTCGGGGCCGGTGTCGTGAGTCATCGGGGTTGGGGAGGCAATGCTGACCTCTTCCCTTATCGTACCCGCATCGGCAGCCGCGTCTGTACGGGGAGGTGCATCGGCGAGGGAGAACTGCTCAGCGCGCGGTTTGAAGGTGGGTGCGTCCATGCTGACTTCAAAGATGCGCAGAGCGGCTGCCGGGGATTGTTCGCCGGCGTCATCATGGAGCGGGCCTTCGGCGAGGCGAGGACGCTGCTTGCGAGCGGCAATCAGTTCGCGGGGAAACTCGATGAGCTTGGCGGGCAGACTTTGGGCGGCGTGCACGGTGGCTTCGGCAAATGCATCGACCAGGGCCGGCGCCCGGCGCTCCGCGGGCCTGCGTTGGGGCACAACGGAGCGGACCGGAAGAGGGGCATGATGCTCGACGGCGACTGGATACCTCTTGTCTGGAGCAGGGCGCACCGGTCCTGGGTGCAGGGTGTCTGAGATCGCATCGCGGGTCGCATGCAGGGGAACGTCCTGCCCAGGCTGGGCGGCAGGTGAGATCACTGCGGCGTCAACGTCTGCGGTGCCGCGGGCCTGCCTTGGAGCCGCGGCCGCCGCCTTT
>CAXTYP010000258.1:0-4147 GCA_964248435.1 uncultured Acidobacteriaceae bacterium
TGGGTCAGGCGCGAGCGGAAATGGTCCGACGGCTCGCCGGCCTCGCCGCCGGGCGAAAACACCTGGGTTTTGCCGGCCAGGCGCCGAAAGGCGCGCGCATGGATAACACGAGCGCGGTCGCGCTCAAACGGGGAGCGGTACGCGTGCTCGGGTTCGGGGTGCTCGCGCCTGGCCAACGGGTCGGTTGGATCACCGGAGACAGCGCAGCTTTGGAGCAGGGGAGGCATAGTTCAGGGTAGCGCGAGGCGAGTGCGAATTCGCTCAAGCGGGATGCAGGGAGGTCTGTAGTGTGTGTTTGCTTGACCGAGTCAGGTTTGGTCCGGCACCCCAGCAGCAATTCTCGATTCAGCCAAGGCCTTACAAAGATAGCCTACGATGTAATCCCTGTCCGTCTGCTCAACCAGATCACGATTGGCTACTAGCTCCTCAAGTGCTCGATTCAAGATGCCCCAGTCTGGGTTTTCCGAATACTCTAATGTAGGGATGCAAGGGAGGCCTCTGCTTGGTTGACCGCCTACGGATGCTTTTCGCCGCCGGGCGTTGTTTCTCTAGCGAGCTTGACCCTCGCGGAGTCGAGTTTTTTCTGTAGCCGCGATCCTTCTCCGGGTTCGGCGTCGGCGGGGTCGGTCTTCGCGTACAGGCGCAGCGACTCTTCCCACTGCGTAGCGGCCTGCTTCAGCCGGTCGGTCTTCTCGTACAGATCGCCCAGGTGCTCGTGCACGGTGGCATCCTGCGCGCTGCGCTGGCTGGCTTTCAGCAGGTTGTTTTCGGCCAGCGCATATTGCCCCAGTTTGAAGTACGTCCAGCCGAGCGAGTCGAGGTTGGCATAGTTTTCTGGATCGAGCTTGACGGCCTTTTGAATCATGGCGAGCGCATCGTTCAGGCGAGCGCCGCGGTCAGCCAGCATGTAGCCGTAGTCGTTCAGAACGGTGCTGTTGTTGGGGTCGAGCGCCAGCGCCTTGCCGTAGCTGGCTTCAGCAGCGTCATAGTGCTTCTGCCGGTCCTCGACGATCGCGCGCTCCAGGTATACGCCCAGCTTCTCCTGGTTGGTCGAGCTGAGCTGCTCGGCTTTATCGAGCGCGTCGCCTGCTTCCTTCCACTTCTTCGCGTGCATGTCCATCTGCGCCAGCGCCAAGTACACTTCGCGATCCTGCGGGGTGTTGTTCAGCAGCCCGCGAGCCAGGCCCACGCCCTCGTCATACTTGCCGGAGGTGGCGAGCTGGTTGGCGAGTGCGAGCTTGAGGCCCCGATTCTTGGGAAACTTCGCCGTGGCCTGCTGCAGCAGTGCCGTGGCCTTGTCGTACTGGTGGGCCTCGCGCAGCACATCCACCTCGGAGCCGTAAGCGCTGAGCGCGTAATCGCCGCCCAGCGGGACCAGTTTGTTGTAAGTCGCCACCGCATCGTCGGTGCGTCCTTCGCTCGCGTACACACTCGCCAGGTGATCGACAAACAAGGCATAGTTATTTTTTTCGCCGGCCGAGTAGTCACCGGTGGAGTGTTCGGCGTCGGCGACCATCTTGGTCAGCAGGCGCTCCGCCTCGCTGTTCTGGCCCAGCTGCTCGTAGGCCAGTGCTTCGTTGTAGCGGATTTCAAGGGAATCGGTGGCAAGCGGCGCGGCTTTTTTAAGGTTCGCCAGCGCCTCATCCGGATGCCCCTCGTTGCGCTCGATCTCGGCGGCATGGAGGTAGGCGGAAGCATCGGTCGGGTCGCCATCGATCACGTCGTTGTAGGCGGACAGCGCGGCCTTGTCCTGCCCATCGCGATGCAGGGCGTCGGCCAGCGCGCGCTCCACGTCAAGGTTGTCGGGCTCGAGTGCAAGGGACTTCTGGTAAGCGGTAATGGCGCGCTTGGTTTCTTTCGCCTGGTCGTAGCTTGCGCCCAGCGCGTACTCGGTTTTAGCGGTCTGGTCGCTCTCCGGCAGGGCGCTCAGCACGGCGATAGCTGCGTGCATGTTCCCCTGCTCGGTGTCGATCCGCGCCATGTTCAGCACGACTTCTTCCGAGTGTGGATTGATTTTTTGCGCGGCTGTGAACTGCTCCTGCGCGTGCGCGGAGTCCTTGGCAAAGGAGTAAAGCTGGCCCAGCAGCAGGTGGTCCTCGATATTGTCGGGCTCCAGCGCGACGATGCGGGTGTACTCGCTGATCGCGAGCTGCAGCATCTCCTTGTTGCCGCCAGTTTGCGCGTCGCCCAGCGAGCGCAGGTAGATGCGCCCGAGCAGCTTGTGGGCGTCGAGCGAGTTGGGGTCGCGGGCGATCTGCGCCTGCGCCGCTTCGATTGCTTCCTTCACTCTGCCGGTGCGGAAGTACAGCTCGGCGAGGCCGTTGGCCAGGGCCGGGGAGTTGGGGTCGGCAGCGAGCGCCGCCTTGTACTCGTCAATAGCCTTGTTCGCGAACTCGGGCTGACCGCCCTGGGCTGCCTGCTCCTCGTAGCCATGGGCCAGCATGGAATGGTAGTAAGCGTCGGCCTTGTCGGGTGCCGGGCCCACGGGCTTGGTTTGCGCCCGGGCCGGCAAGGCGGCAAGCAGGGAAAACGAGGCGCATACAAGCAGGGAGACCGAAGCGGACGGACTGGAAGAGTTTCTGGGCATGCGAGGCAGGGCAGCCTTTCAGCCGTCGCGCGGGCGGCTTTCTATCAGACGATTGTAACCGGCGTCCGGACTCGCCCCGCCGCGCCGGCCATTACTGTCGTGCAAACAAGGCCTGGTGCCGGACTAGTGCCGGAAATGGCGAACGCCTGTAAACACCATCGCCAGGCCGAGGCGGTCGGCGGCGGCGATGACCTCCCCGTCGCGTACGGAGCCGCCGGGCTGGATCACTGCCGTCGCTCCTGCCTCCGCCACGACTTGGAGCCCGTCCGGAAAGGGAAAAAAAGCATCCGAAGCGGCGACCGTTCCGGGGAGCGGCAGGGTCGCTTTCTGCGCGCCGAACCGCGCAGCGTCCACCCGGCTCATTTGTCCCGCGCCGATGCCGACTGTTTGCCCATCGCGCGCATACACGATGGCGTTCGACTTGACGTGCTTGGAGACCTTCCACGCAAACCGGAGCGCGCGCAGCTCCTCGTCGGTGGGCCGGCGGGCAGTTACAGTGTTGAGTTCTCCATCGGCGGACCGGTCGGCGTCCTGCACCAGCAAGCCGCCGGAGATGTGCTTCAGCACGTGCGAACCGCCCGAGTGCTCAATTTCAAGTAGTCGCAGGTTCTTTTTGGAGGCAAAGCGGGCGCGGGCGCCGGGTGTGTAGCCGGGGGCTACGATGGCCTCGACGAACAGTTTCGCGATCTCCTCGGCCGCGGCTTCGTCGATCTCGGTGTTAACGCCGATGACACCGCCAAAGGCCGAAACCGGATCGGCGGCCAGAGCTTTTTGGTACGCGTCGAGCACAGACACGCCGGTCGCGGCCCCGCAAGGGTTGGTGTGCTTGATGATGGCAACCATGGCCGGGGCGTGGGATTGATGGAGGCTTTGGGCGGAGCCGAGCACGAACTCGCTCGCTAGCTCCCAGCATGCGTCCAAGTCGACCAGGTTGTTGTAGGAAAGCTCCTTGCCCTGGAGCTGGAGCGCGCCGGCGATGCCACGCCTGGTGCCGTCGACGTACAAGGCCGCGCGCTGGTGAGGGTTTTCGCCGTAGCGCAGGGCGGCCGTCCGGGGCATCACGATCCGCAGGGTTGCAGGCAAATCTTCGCCGGACGATAGGGCTGGAGCGTCGGCTGCGGGAGCTTCGGCAGCCATGCGGTCAAGCGCATTGCTGATGGCGACGTCATACGCGGCGGTGGTGCTGAAAGCCTGCCGGGCCAGCCGCCAGCGGGTCGCCCGGGTCAGTTGGCCGCTGTTCGCACCGAGCTCCGCGATGAGTGATTCGTAGTCGCCGGGGCTGGTCACCACGGCGACGTCCTCAAAGTTTTTCGCGGCAGAACGCAGCATGGAAGGGCCGCCGATGTCGATGTTCTCGATCAGCTCACCGAACGGAACCCCGGCGCGGGCCGCGGTTTTTTCAAAGGCATAAAGGTTCACGACGACCATGTCGATCGGCTCGATGCCGTGCGCTGCGACGGCCTCCTGGTGCGCGGGGTTGTCGCGGATGTGGAGGATGCCGCCGTGAACCCTCGGGTGAAGCGTTTTGACGCGACCGTCGAGCATCTCGGGGAAGCCGGT
>CAXTYP010000259.1:0-4138 GCA_964248435.1 uncultured Acidobacteriaceae bacterium
GACCGGGGAGCGCAATCTCGAGATTGCATTCCCTGGAAAAGACAGCCTGTGGCGCGACAAGACGCTGCGCGGGGCTTACCGAAACCTCGGATACCAGCTGGCCGAGTTTTGCCAGATGCTCCACTACTCGCAGCAAAACACCCGGACGTTTTTGCGCTACGAAGGCCTGGAGCATTGGGAGGTTGCTGCGGCGAAAGGTCGCGGCGTGCTGATTGTCACCGGGCACCTGGGCGCCTGGGAACTTTCGAGCTACTACCACTCGCTGATGGGGCACCCCATGAGCATGGTGATCCGGCGGCTCGACAACCCGCGCCTGGACGCCATGGTGAACGACATTCGCTGCCGGCACGGCAACCGGGTGCTGCACAAGGATGACTTCGCCCGCGGGCTGCTGGGGGCGGTTCGCGAGGGCGGCTCCGTCGGCATCCTGATGGATACGAACATGACGCCGCCGCAGGGTGTATTTGTGCCATTTTTCGGGGTGCCGGCGTGTACGGGGTCGGGGCTGGCGCGGATTGCCGCAAAAACAGGCGCGGCGGTGCTGCCGGGTTTTCTGCTGTGGCACGAGGAGGAACGGGGCTACGTGCTCCACTTCTACCCCGAGCTGGGGATGCAGACGAGCGGCAACAGCGAAGCGGACGCGATTGAAAACACCCGCCGGTGCACGGCGGCGATTGAGCGGGTGATCCGGGCGTATCCTGAGCAGTGGCTGTGGGTGCACCGGCGCTGGAAGACTCGTCCGCCGGGCGAGCCTTCGCTGTACTGAGCAGGGGAATGCCGATGACGCTTGAAGAATTGGCCTGGGCGCTCCGGGCGCGGCTGGAGCCCTCGGAGGCTGCCGAGACCTCCGTGTCCAAAGTGGCGAGCGCCCACGCGGCTGACGGCGACTGCCTTGTTTTCGCGGAAACAGAGCGGAGCCTGGCGGAGGCCCATGGGAGCCCGGCGGCTGCGGTTCTGACCACCCCCGCTCTCCATTCCTTGCTGCCGGGTCGGCGTCCGGTGGTACTCGTTTCTCATCCTCGATGGGCTTTCGCACAGGCCGCGGCGTTGTTGCGAACCCCGGAGCCATGGGCCGGGGTGGACCCGCTGGCGTCGGTTCATCCTTCAGTCGCGCGACCGGCAGAGATCGAGATTGGCCCGTTCGCCGTTGTCGCCGCAGGGGTTCGGCTCGGTGCCGGGGTGTGGGTCGGCGCCGGCGCGGTGATCGGTGCGGGCTGCGTGTTGGGGCCGGGTTGCCGGGTGTACCCGCGCGCGGTGTTGTACCCAGGCGTCGTGCTTGGGGCGCGCGTCGTGGTGCATGCGGGGGCGGTGCTGGGGTCGGACGGCTTTGGCTACGCGAGAAATCCCGACACGGGCGAGTACCTTCAATTTCCCCAGCAGGGCGGGCTGGTGATCGAGGACGATGTCGAGATCGGTGCGAACACCACAATCGACCGGGGTGCCCTGAACGAAACTCGGGTGGGCCGGGGCACCAAGCTGGACAACCTGGTGCACCTGGGACATAACGTGGACGTCGGCGCGCGGGTGGTGATCGCCGCGCAGACCGGGGTTTCGGGTTCAAGCCGCATCGGTGCGGGCGCAGTGGTCGCGGGGCAGGTTGGCATCGCCGACCATGTCACCATCGGCGAAGGGGCGATCCTGGGCGCGCAGTGCGGAGTGCCGTCCAACAAGCAGATCCATGGGCCTGGGGTGGTGTTCTGGGGCACGCCAGCGCGTCCGATCACGCAGTACCTGAAGGAACTGGCGACGCTGGCGCGCCTCACCAGAAAAGGCCGAAAGGTTTAGGCTGGGGCCATGGCGATCGTTGTCATCGGCGGGCACTCTCGCAATATCGGCAAGACGTCAGTGGTGGCGGGCCTGATCGCGGCTATGCCGGAGCTGAGCTGGACCGCGATGAAAATCACGCAGTACGGCCATGGCTTTTGCACGGCCGATGGTGCGCCCTGCGACTGCCAAACGGACGACCATACGATGGCCGTGAGCGCGGAGCGCTTGCGGACCTATGGGCCAGGCGAAAAGCGGACCGATACAGCGCGCTACCTCGAGGCCGGGGCGGAGCGCTCCTTATGGGTGCGGACGCGGGTGGGCCTGCTGGCCGAGGCGATGGGCCGGGTTCGCAAGGAGTTGGCGGCCGGGGGGAACAGCATCGTGGAATCGAACTCGGTGATGGGCTTTTTGCGGCCGGATTTGTACCTGCCGGTGCTGGACGCGGGTACTGCGGACTTCAAGGATTCGGCAAGGCTGTTTCTTGATCGAGCCGATGCCGTGATCGCCGTGGAGCGGCCGCTTGCGCCGCAGTGGAAGGGCGTGGCGGACCGGCTGCATGCTGCGAAGCGGCGGTTTGTTGTGCAGCCTCCGACATACCTTACGTCGGAGTTGGTGGACTACGTGCGGCTGAGCGTGAAGTTGGCAGCGGCGCGCCCTGCTTTTCAGTGAGGTGCTTCCAGCCCTGGGGTCGACTGCTCTCGCGGAGACCCGTGGCATCACGTGCGTAAGCACGGGCTGACGCGCGGTGTCTCTTGTCGGTAGACGAAGTGCCGTCAGTCTTTTTCCTGACCGGGTTTGGTGCTTGCGATGCCGTAGAGCGAGCGGTCGGAAAGGCTTCGTCCCACAAAGGACGCGAGCCCGGTGCAGACCAGCAGGACTGGAAACAGGGGCCATGCGCCTGTCAGTTCCACCGCCATGCAGGCCGCCATCAGCGGTGCATGGGTCACGGCGGCGAGCAGCGAAGCTAGCCCGACCAGGGTGAAGACGAGCGGTACCGGCGCGTGCACCAGGTGTGCCAGTAGCAGCCCGATGGAGGCGCCCGTGAACAGGGTGGGCGTGAGGACGCCGCCGACCGTACCGACACCCACGCAGGTAGCGGTGGACACGGTTCGTAGCAGAAGAAGCCACAGCACAGGCGCGAGCGCCGGTGCGGCAGTAGCCCCGGTCATGGTGAGCAGACCCGCGTCGCCGTTGCCCCAGACCTTGGGGTCGACGATCGACAGGAGACCGGCAGCGAGGCCGCCCCACAACAAGGGAAGCGGCAGCCGGCGCAACACGTGACCGCCACGAATCACGCCCTGGTAGGCAGGCCCGATCAGGCCCAGCAGTACGGCCAGCAGCGGAAGAAACAGCCATCGCCATGCCGGGTGCGGCAGCGCGGCGACCACCGGCAGGATGCGGTTGGCCCCCAGGATCGAGCGACCGATAAACCAGCCACTGACCGCGGCCAGCAGCAGGGTTGGGTATTGGGCGGGAGCGTCGGCCCCGAGCACAATTTCGGATGCGAAAAACATGCCCGTGAACGGGGCCTTATAAGCAACCGCGACCGCGCCTGCGACGCCGCATGCGACCTGCTGGTTGAGCGGGAAGTCAGCAAAGGGCCTGAAGCGGCCAAGGGTGGAGCTGAAGGAGGTGCCGAACTGGATCATTGCGCCTTCGCGACCAATGGACGCGCCGGTGCCAATGGAGCAAGTGGCGGCGGCGATGCGCCACAGGTTTGGAAGGAGGGGAATGACCCCGCCCTTCAGGCGTACAGCCTCGACGTAGCTGGGGGATGGCTCGGGCTTGCGGCCAGAGCGGCTGTTCACTCGCCGTTGGAGCGCCAGGACAACCGAACCGAGAAGGGCGCCGAGCACCGGAACCAGGGCCCGCCACCATGGAGGCAGCGCGGCGGCCGCGGCGGGCAGCAACCCGCGGCTATGGGTGAAGCACCACTGCAACTCCATAAACCCGAGCCGCGCCAGGGAACAAAGAAATCCGCTGCAAGCGCCGAGAATCACCGCCCAGCCGGCCTGCCGCCCGCGCAGCAGGATCGCGGCAAAAAGCGGATGCGGAGTGCGTGTAAGGAAGGTGCCGGCCAGAACTGACTCCGCTGCAAAGAAATAGGTGCTCTCGACGCGAAAACCTTAGCTAGACAGTACCGGACTTTTCACCGGCCGACGACCGTTGAACAAGAGCCCGATCCTTGAGACTGCAGGCTGCCGAGGAAAGCACTCTCTTTAGGGCCAAAGGCGCGCTTTGGTCCAGCCGGGGCCTTCGCGGGTGAAGAGGAAGCGGTCATGGAGGCGATCGGGGCCATCGAGCCAGAGCTCAAAGCGGGCGGGCTGAACCGAGTAGCCCCGCCAGTACGGGGGGCGGGGAACCTCGCCGG
>CAXTYP010000260.1:0-4125 GCA_964248435.1 uncultured Acidobacteriaceae bacterium
ACGGAGATTGCTGTCAGCCTCCCCCACGGCGTCGCGCGCGGCCAGAACGTCGAAACGGGTTTCAACGGCCTCGGGAACGGGGCGTTCGAGGGCGGGGCGCTCACGCTCAAACGGCTCGGACAGCACGGCTTCGCGCGCGGAAGGCAGGGCCGTCCGGCGCGCCAGTTCGATGGCGGCGGCTTCCGCGTCACGTTGGGCCTGGGCGAGCGACAAGGCAATGCGGTCGCGCTCGATCTGCGTGCGGATGAGGTCAACGCCGGCGGTGGCCCCGGCGGCGACGCGGTCGGACTGGTACTGGACGGTGCGGTCCATGTCGGCGAGCTGTGCCTGCCATTCCCCGGCGATGAGGCGGGTGGCTTCGGCGTTCCAGTACGCCCCGGCGATGCTCGCTGCAAGCTGCAGGGAGGCGTAGCGCTGTTCGGCCTCTGCCCGGCGCAGGCCGCTTTCAGCGTAGCGGGTGCGCTTGCCGCGTTTGCCGTCGAGCTCAAGGGTCTGGCCCAGGTAGCCGTAGTCTTCGGTGTTGTTGGGAAAGGAAAAACCGCTGGCCCAGGGGCGCAGGTCTTCGGATTGGAGATAAAGGCGGGGGTTGGGCCGGACGCGGGCGCCCGTGACGCGGGCCCGTTCGAGCTCGACGCGATCCGCGCTTTCGCGGGCATCGGGAGCTTGCAGGAGGCCGGCGCGAATGGCTTCCGCCAGGGACAGGCTTGTTCGCGTTTCGGTTCGCTCAACAGGCCCGGACGCAGTTAGGGACGCGGTTTGGGCAAGAACCGGCAAGGATGCGGAAACCAGCAGCAGGGCGGCGATACGGGAGCGCCGGGGTGAGTTGAAATGGCGGGGTCGCAGGTTCATGAGGTATGCGCGGGTGAAGCACTCTGCTGCCGCCCACGGTTACAGGGTAACTGAGGCAGGCCGGAACCTGCATCATGTGCGACTTACTTTGTCGGAGTTGACGGCGGAGGGCTAGCGTGTACATATCGCTGCATTCCGCTGCCGGGTGGCCCGCGGGGATGTAGATAGTGCGAGTTCGATCGTAAGAGCGTGGACATAGGAACGCTGGTAAGTCGAGAGCAGCGGATCCACGGTAACTGGACTATGTGGTGCCCGCCGAGCTATTCGTAACATCTAATAAATTATCTGCGATTGGATGAGACTTATGACACGTGGGGGCCGTATAGGGAGGCAAGCCGGGGTCAACGGCGTGGACGCAAGGGAGATAACTATGTCGGATCAACGTGGAAGTTCCGTAAGTGATTGGTTCACTGCTCGAGCCGGATACACATCAAGGCTGGCGCTGCTGGCATTAGGCGCAACGGTGGCAATGGGCCAGGGGAGCGCGGTTGCACAGGATGCATCGCAGGTTTCACAGCAGGACCAGGTGCCGGGCATACCTTCCGGCGGCGGTTTTGGGGCGCCGGAAGGCCATGATTGGCCTTTCTGGGGCGGCAATCTTGGTAATACGCACTCGGCATGGGGTGAAAGCGATATCAGCCCGGCGACCGTAGGCGGACTGCAAACCAAGTGGGTTTTTACGACCGCGGGCGATGTGACGGCAACCCCAACGGTCAGCGCGGGTTCGGTGTATGTGCCGGACTGGGGTGGCTACGTGTACCGCATCGACGCGGAAACGGGCAAAGCAATCTGGAGCCACAAGGTCTCGGAGTACACGGGCAACAGCAAGTCCTACACCCGTAACTCGCCGGCACTAGGGCAGGAGGAAGCCGTCTTCGGCGACCAGGCGGGCGGTACGGTGATTTCGGTGAGCAAGGCTACGGGAGCCCTGCTTTGGAAAGCAACTCTGGATACCAGCATTGGTGCAGTTATTACCAACTCGCCGGTGATTGTGGGCGACCGGATCTACGTCGGCGTGTCGTCCGTACAGGAAAGCCTGGCATTGCAGCCCGGTTTCCAGCTGACCTTCCGCGGCAGCGTGGTGGCGCTGGACCGTAAAACGGGCAAGATTCTGTGGCAGACGTACACAGTGCCGACAGGCTACACGGGCGGCGCGGTGTGGGGCAGCAACTTTGTCATAGATGGGCGTCGCAACTCGGTGTACGTCACCACAGGCAACAACTATACGGTGCCGCCCGAGGTAACCACCTGCCTGAGCGGGGCCGGGACGGATGCGGCCGCGAAGCTGGCGTGCCTGGCCCCGGATGATTACCTGGATGCGATGCTGGCGCTGGACATCAACACGGGCAAGATCAAGTGGTCGCGCCGGCTCGAAGGCGCGGATACCTGGACGGTGTCCTGCATCGTGAACGGGACGGGCGGCGTGCCTTGCCCTGACCCATCCGGGCCGGATTACGATTTCGGCAGCGGCGCAAACATGATCCGGGCCGAGGTGGACGGCAAACCACTGGAAGAGGTCGGAGCGGGGCAAAAGAGCGGTGTGTACTGGGCGCTGAACCCGGACACCGGGGCCGTGCTTTGGGGCACGCAGGTGGGGCCGGGCGGCGACCTGGGCGGCATCGAGTGGGGTTCGGCCACGGACGGCAAGCGGGTGTATGTCGCGATCAACGACAGCTACAACGCGAGCTACACGCTGAAGCCTGAAGGCACAACTGACTGGAACGCGGGCTCCTGGGCGGCGCTCGATCCATCGACGGGTGCGGTGCTGTGGCAGGTGCCGACCACGGGGCTCAATCCCATCACCCCGTCACTACCTTCCGGCGCGACCGGCCAGGTTTCGGTGGCCAATGGGGTGGTGTATGCCGGGGAATATTCGGGAAACATGGTGGCGCTTGATGCTTCCAGTGGCAAGCTTCTGTGGAAGTTCGCGAGCGGCGGCTCTGTGATCGATGGGCCGTCGATTGTGGATGACACGATTTACTGGGGCTCGGGCTACGGTAACCCAGGCTTTGGCGGGGTTGGCAACAAGAAGCTGTACGCCTTTTCACTGCCGAAGGGCACGGGCCACGGGCACCGATAGTTCCATCCATCCGTCGTTTCCACTCGTTCAATGAGTGGATGAGTCGATGGTCCCCGCATCCGTGCATACGGATGCGGGGTTTTTTATGGGCGGGCCTTAGCGGATCAACAGCAGGGTGGCTCGGAACAGGGTATCAAAGTGCTCGCCCGAGGCAGGGTCGCGAGCGATGGCGGCTCCCAATGCTTTTTGGGCAGCGGCCCGGTTGTAGCCCAGGTTGGTGAGCGCGGAAAGGACGTCGTCAGACGCGGGCGTGTTGGGAGCGCTGCCGGGACCGAGCGCGGGGCCGAGTGCGAGGTCATCGAGTTTTTCTTTCAGTTCAACCGCGAGGCGCTCGGCCAGGCGCTTGCCGACGCCGGGGATGCGCGTGAGGCTCCCGTGATCCTGCGCCCGAATGGCCGCGATGGTCTCACTGGTGGACAGGCCGCTGAGAATGGTGAGCGCGAGGCGAGGTCCAACACCAGAAACCGTGATGAGGCGCTCAAAGAGCCGCTTTTCGGAGAGCTCGGCGAAGCCGTACAAAGCCAGGAGATCTTCGCGGACCTGGGTGTGGATATGGAGCCTGGCCTCGCCGCCGAGCGCGGGCAAGGCGGCATAGGAGGGGATGGAAAGAGCGATCTCGTAGCCGACGCCGTTGCACTCAAGAATGCAGCTGCCGGGTTGGCTGGACAGGACGCGGCCGCGCAGGTGGGCGATCATGCTCCCGCTATTCTACGGCTCCCCTTTCGCGGCGCGGAGCTGCCTGCTTTCGAGATAACGCCCAGAAAGCGAGTAAAGCGTGTGAGGCAGGCTCCAATAGCCGAAGCGCGGGGTGTTTTCGGGGAGATGAGGTAGGGTCCACGTGGTGCTGTAAAGGGCAATGGCAGCGTAAATGAGGAGGCGGCGCGTGCGTGAAAGCGGGGCGCGAGGCGAGTGAGGGCTGCGGCTGTCGAGAAGCAGAAGCAGCAGGGCAAGGCTGAAGGTATGGAGGGAGATCCAGCGGCCCCAGTCGGCACCGTACACAAACAAGGTCGCCGAAAGGGCAAAAGACGCGCACGCGGCGGCGGCGAGGGTCTCGATGGGGCGGCGCAGTCCGGCGCGAAACAGGGTCCAGCCGCCGAACGCAACCGGCAGCAGCGACAACAGCGTGAGCAGGGGGTAAACAGCGAAGAAGTGGTCGCGCGCGACGCGCTCCGAGACGTTTTGCGCCGCCATGGAAC
>CAXTYP010000261.1:0-4103 GCA_964248435.1 uncultured Acidobacteriaceae bacterium
GAAAGCTTGATCCGGTTGCCTTCAATGCCGAGCACCTTGACCAGTACCTGGTCGCCCTCGTTCAGCTCATCCTTCACTTCCTTCACGCGATGCTCCGCGATCTCGGAAACGTGAAGGAGGCCGTCCGTGCCTGGGAACAGCTCCACAAATGCGCCGAACTCCGCCAGGCGAACCACCTTGCCCAGGTACGTCTTGCCGATCTCGGGCACAGCGGTCAGGTTGTTGATGATTTCGAGCGCCTTTGCAAGCCCGTCTGCATCTGACGACGCCACCGAAACCCGGCCCGTGTCTTCGACGTCGATCTTCACGCCGGTCTGCTCAATGATGCCGCGAATCACCTTGCCGCCCGGTCCGATCAGGTCGCGAATCTTGTCGACAGGGATTTGCAGCGTTTTGATCTGCGGCGCATGCTTGCTCTTGTCCGTCCGCGCCTCGGCCAGGTGGGCATCCATTGTGTCCAGCAGGAACAGCCGTCCACGGCGCGCCTGCTCCATCGCTTCGCGCATGATCGCCGACGTGATGCCGCCAATCTTGATGTCCATCTGCAACGCCGTGATGCCTTCACGGGTGCCCGCGACCTTGAAGTCCATGTCTCCGTAGTGATCTTCCGCACCCGCGATGTCGGTCAGGATGGCGTAATCGTCGCCTTCCTTCACCAGGCCCATCGCGATGCCCGCCACCGAGCCCTTCAGCTGGATGCCGGCGTCCATCAGCGCCAGGCTCGCGCCGCACACCGAGGCCATCGACGAAGAACCGTTCGACTCGAGGATGTCCGACACGATCCGGTACGCGTAGGGGCTTTCGGCCTCGCTCGGCAGCACGGCCGCAATCGCCCGCTCGGCGAGAGCGCCATGGCCGATTTCGCGACGGCCTACCCCGGTCATACGTCCTGTTTCTCCAACGGAGAACGGGGGAAAGTTGTAGTGAAGCATGAACTTTTTCTTCTGCTCCCCTTCAAACGACTCCAGCCGTTGTGCGTCGTCGCCTGTACCCAGGGTGCAGGTCACCAGCGCCTGCGTTTCACCCCGTGTAAACAGAGCCGAACCATGCGTCCGCGGCAGCACCGAGGTTTCGATCGAGATGGGACGGATCTGGTCGAACGCGCGACGGTCGGGACGGATCCGGTCCTTGGTGACCTGCTGGCGGAAGATCTGCTCGCGCAGCAACTCGTAATACTGGCCCAGCTTCTTCTTCCCCGCGCCCTGCTCGTTCTCCGGCAGTTGCTTCACTTCGGCCTGCAGCTCGTCCTTGATGCTCTTGACCAGCGCGTAGCTTTCGGTCTTGGCATGCTTCGCCGTGTCGAGCGCGTCCTTCAAGCGGTCGCCCACCTTGCCCTTCAGCTGCTCGAAGTAAGCCTCGTCATGCTCCAGCGGCATGAGCTTGCGCTTCGGCTTGCCGGCCGCGCCGACCAGCTCGTTGATCTTGGCGACAATTTTCTTGATCTCGCCATGCGCGAAATCGATCGCGCCCAGCACGATCTCTTCGCTCACCCCGCTCGCACCCGACTCGATCATCACGATGCCGTCAGCCGTGCCCACGACCGTGATGTTGACCGTGCTTTCCTTGCGCTCGGCGTAGGTGGGGTTGATGACGTACTCGCCGCCGACATAGCCCACGCGAACCGCGCCCACGGGACCATTGAACGGAATATCCGATAGCGCAAGCGCGGCGGAAGCAGCGTTAATGCCCACAACGTCGGGATCGTTTTCCTTGTCGGCGGAGAACACCAGCGCGATCACCTGGGTCTCGTTGCGAAAGTTCTCCGGAAACAACGGCCGGATCGGGCGATCGATCTGCCGCGAGGTCAGAACTTCTTTCTCGCTGGGCCGGCCTTCGCGCTTGATAAACCCGCCGGGGATGCGTCCGCCCGCGTAGGCATACTCGCGGTAATCGACGGTCAGGGGAAAGAAATCGATGCCTTCCTTCGGCTCGGGCGATGCCACCGCGGTCGCGAGCACAACGGAGTCACCCATGGTGACGAGTGCGGCGCCAGGCGCCTGCTTGGCCATCCGGCCGGTTTCAAAATGGAGCCGCTTGCCGCCGGCAAGTTCGACTGTCACATCCTGCTTCATACAAACCTCATTTCAATTGCAATGGAGTGGGTGCGGGAGGGAGATACGCCAAAGCTCACCTGTAACAGGGCTGGGGGCGTACAGGCTCAAACCGCAGAGGGAAGGGTGCGGGAGCGTGGCGACTCGTCGGGAGCAGATCCGCTCCCCCTGACTCGTCGCGTTCTCAGGTAAAAACAAGGGCGCTACTTGCGGATGCCGAGCTTGCCGATCACTTCGCGGTAGATATCCGTGTCGTTGCTCTTCAGGTAGTCCAGCAGACGGCGGCGCTTGCTTACAAGCATCAGCAGTCCACGTCGCGAAGCATGGTCCTTGGCATGGGTGTTGAAATGCTGGGTCAGTTCGCCGATACGCTCGCTCAAAATGGCGATCTGTACCTGGGGGCTGCCGGTGTCGCTTTCATGCGTACGAAAGCGGGAGATGATATCGGTCTTTTTAGCGGGTGCCAGCACGGGGGCGCATTACTCCTATGGCGTGTCTTTAGGTTGCTTCCACTTCCTAAGTGTATGCAAACAGGATAGCATGTGGGGCTCTCGGGCGGGCAGGCGGGCCATCTGGCAGCCGCATCAGAACCGTGTATGAGCACCAGGCCGCGAGTCGAAGCACCAACCGAAACCGGACAGCCCCGGCAGCGCAGCGACGGACGGCTAAAGGTGACGGGCAGCGCGCATTATGCGGGCGACACCCTCCTGCCGGGGCTCGCCTACGCCGCGCTCGTGCAGGCTCCGGTCGCCCGCGCCCGCGTCGTACGCATCGACCGAGAAGCCGCGCTTGCCCATCCCGGCCTCCTCGCCGTCTTTTCCGACGCGAGCTTTGCCCCCGGCCTCGATCCCATCGCTCCGCCCCCGGAGCAGTTCACCAGCAACTTCCCTGCCGAGCGGCGTGCTCCGCTCTCCGATGATCAGGTCCACTACGCCGGCCAGCATGTCGCGCTTGTTGTCGCCGAAACCCTTGATGCGGCGCACGAAGCCGCGGCGCTCCTTCGCGTCGAGTACGAGCTGCTGCCGCCGGAGCTCACCCTGCGTTCGGGCCTCCCCGGCACCTATGCCCCAGATCATTTCGCTACCAACTCTGACGAGAAACTGAAGAGCGAGCGTGGCGACCGGCCCACCAACCCGCAGGCGCAGGTCGCGGCGCTCTACCGCACCTCTGTCGTCCACCACAACCCCATGGAGCCCTCGGCCACGGTTGCCGAGTGGCACGGCGACGAGCTCACCCTCCATGACTCAACCCGCTGGGTGCAGGGCAGCCAACGCGTCATCGCCCACATGCTCGGCGTCCCGCAGGAAAAGGTCCGCGTCCTGTGCCCGTTGACCGGTGGCGCGTTCGGCTCCAAGGGTTTTCTGTGGCAGCACGTCGCGCTGTGCGCGCAGGCCGCCCGCGTGCTTGGCCGCCCAGTCAAGCTGCCGCTCACCCGGCCGCAAATGTTCACCTCCACCGGTCACCGGCCCGAAACTCTGCAGCAGGTCACGCTGTCATCCGACAGCGGCGGCGCACTGCTGGGCACCCAGCACCACACACTCTCTGCCACCTCGCCCGTCGCCCACTTCGTCGAGCCCTGCGGGCTCACCACGCGCAACCTGTATCGCACTCCGTACAGCTCCATCAGCCACGGGGTCGCCCCGGTCAACCGTGGGACGCCCTGCTTTATGCGTGCCCCCGGTGAGGCCCCGGGCTTATTCGCGCTGGAGGTCGCGATGGACGAACTCGCGTCCCAACTCGAGCTCGACCCGGTCGAATTACGCCTGCGCAATGACGCTGAGCGCGACCTCAGCCAGAACCGTCCATGGAGCGGCCGCCACTATGCTCCGTGCCTCCGCCGCGGCGCGGAGCTGTTCGGCTGGGCGCGCCGCTCGGCCACGCCCGGCTCCATGAAGGATGGCGACAAAATCGTCGGCTGGGGCATGGCATCGGCCGCCTACCCGGCGCGTCGCTCGCCCGCGTCGGTCCGCGGCGTCCTCCACGCCGACGGCACGGCCACCTTTTCAGCCGCGACCCACGCCATCGGCACCGGTACCTCGACGATCGCGCGGC
>CAXTYP010000262.1:0-4078 GCA_964248435.1 uncultured Acidobacteriaceae bacterium
GCCAGGGGTGGCCGCCCGGCTCCAGGCAGGCTCAAACGGATTGCGGATCCCCCGGATGCCGCACTGGAGCGCGGCGCGCAGCAAGGGCCGCAGAACACGCGGGAGCATATGCGTGTGCTTGTGGGTGTCCAGGTGCGAGAGCTGCCAACCGCGTCCCTGCAAGGACCGGATCTGGGCCACGGCTTCGTTTTCAATCTCGCGATCGCTGATGCGGCCCGCCAGGAGATCGACCGCGAAACGTCCGAGCGACGGTCGAAAGGCTCCGTCGCGGAACAGGGTTGGCCTGTCTGCGGCGCCGGCTCGAAGGCCGTTGCCAGGGTCGTGTCCAAGGTCGTGTCCAGGGCCGGTTGCGGGTCTTTCCCCCACCGTTTGCCGCCTGGAGGACGGAACGCCGTCCACCAGGACCACATGGCAGCCCAGGTCCAGGGCCAGCGGCAACACCGTGGCTGCTGCCTGGAGGGATTCGCCGGCCGCCATTGCCGTGGCGGAGCCGAGCGCCTGGGCGTGAAGCAACGCCAGCACTGCGCGGTCTATCCCGCCCGTGTATCCAAAATCATCGGCGTTTACGATCAGGCGAGCCATTCGGAAGCATCCCTGGGGCTCAGTTTACCAACGGGCTTTGGCAGCGATGCCCCGGCCTCGCGATCGAGAAGGCCGGTTTAGAGCAGGGGTTTAAAGCAGTCCGGCAAAAGGGCCGGCTGCTATGATGTCAACTGATCCACCCGGGACTACAAGGATCGGGCGGTTAGCTCAGTTGGTTAGAGCGCCTGCCTTACAAGCAGGATGTCGGGGGTTCAAGTCCCTCACCGCCCACCAAACGTTTCCATAGCTTATATGGAGTGTAAAAACAGGGCTTCAGCCTGAAAGCTGGACGCCATGGAGACACCTGCGCGTAAAAGGTGTCTTATAGGAGAACATCGAGCAGGCAGAGCACGTACGAGGACATATGCGACAAACGATTGTCCTGAACTTCATTGTTCTTGGATTTTTTGTGTTTCTGTTTTCATCCCTTCAAAGGCGCCGGCCCTCCGCTCGCCTGCGTTTGTGGATCGCCGCTTGGATCTGCGCCGTGTTTCACTTCGGCATCGGTCTTTGGCGACCCGACACGCCGTTGTTCGCCGGCCTGGTCGTGACTTTTGGCAACGGCGGACTCCTGCTATGCGGCTTGTGCTTCTTGTTGTCCTTTTCCGGAATGCCCTGTGAGGAAAGCCGGTATGGCCGACGATTTGCATGGATTTTCACCGGGATTTCGCTACCACTACTGCTGTTGAGCGGTGCGGTCGCCTTTCAGGTACGGCGCACTCCCTTCTTTTTCGGGCTGGATTTAGTGATTCAGGCCCTTGGACTTGTTTTTCTTTGGAGCTTCCGCAAGGAAAGAAAAACAATCACAATTCCAGGCACCTTGCTCATCCTGGCTTCCTGCCAGTGGAGTTCGTTTGAGCTGGTCAGCCGGCACGAGCAGGGCCTGCTGCTCATCGTGCTTATGGAGTTCTTCGCCCTCAATGCGCTGCTCTACGCGCACCAGTTCCCACGGCGATCGGCCGGTGTACTGACCACAATCGTTGGGCTGCTGGGCTGGGCAGCTGTGTTTCCGCTTCAAATGCTTGCACCCCATTGGTGGCCTACCCTGGCAGTGCAGCCGGAGATCTGGAACGTCCCGAAGGTGGTTGTTGCCTTTGGCATGCTGGTGACCTTGTTTGAGAACGAGCTAAACCTGACGGAGCGGGACCGGGAGCAGTACCGGAGTCTTTTCGACAGCAATCCGCTCCCGATGTGGATCTTTGACAAGGATTCGACCCAGCTGCTTGAAGCCAATGCAACGGCCGTACACGAATTTGGATGGGACCGGGAGGACCTGCCGCAACTCACGGTGAACGACCTGCTTTCCGAAGGCGAAACCTCGCCCGTGAGCCTGGTGGAGCTCAACTGGCGATTGACCGCCGTCCTGGGGGGGCACCCTACCCGGGAAGCCGCCGAGGGCACGACCGGCGCCGACAGCATGCGCTTTCAAACCAAGTCCCGGCGAGAGATCGTGGTCGAAGTCACCCTGCAAAGAGTGGACTTCGCGGGCCGGGAAGCCCGGCTGCTGGTCGCAAAAGACGTGACCGAGCGGGCGGCGGTGCACGAGCAACTGATTCACCTCGCTAATCACGATCCCCTTACGGGCTTGCCGAACCGCCTGTTGCTGCAGGACCGGATGCGCAGTGCGCTCGCGAATGCCACCCGGCACGGTAGCCGCGCCGCGATTCTGTGTGTCGATCTGGACCGCTTCAAGCAAATCAACGACACCTTTGGCCATGCCGCGGGTGACAGCTGCCTGCGCGAAATCGCCAATCGTTTTCGGCAGCGCCTCCGCTCTGTTGACACGGCAGCCCGCACCGGTGGGGAAGAGTTCATGATTGTTCTGGATGGAATCGGTTCGCTTCGGGACGCGGAACGGGTCGCCGGCGACCTGCTTTTTTCCCTAAATGCGCCGCACACGGTCGATGGGGCCAAGATTCAGCTCAGCGCCAGCATCGGCATCGCGGTTTTTCCGGACGATGGTGACGAGGCGGCGCAGCTTTGGAGCATGGCGGATACCGCGATGTATCGCGCTAAACACAGCGGCGGAAACCGGCACATGGTCTATTCCAATGTCCTCTAAAGATCGCCTGAGTACGCAGGCGTGTGATCGGATCCTTTGAAGACGGTACTTTGGTGCGCTTCAGGACGGCCAGCTTTCATTGACCCTACCTTGCAACTTGGCTACACTCAGGTGGAACCAGGGGTCTTGAGCCTGCGGCAGGAACCGTCTTTACTGCGGTCTCATGTTACGAAGTTGGTTCGCAGGATCAAGAAAGGGAGAAGTTTCTGCCTAAAGCGCCGATAGAAGAGTGGAGGGTCGCAAGCCCTGGGTTGAGCCGCCTGAGGCGGTGCTTGGAAAGGCGGAATCCTCTGCGATGCAATTTTGAGTTACCGCTTTTTCACGCCGGGACCATCACGGCAGGCGACCTGGCGCTACGTTTCAGGCTTGCACACGTCCAATCTTTATCTTCCATGCAAGCCTGGCGAAAGGGATGCGGGCGGCTGAAGTTGTGTCTGGAATCTGCTTCCAAGCTCCACTCTGAATGGTTCAACAAGGCTCCTTTCGCCCCGTTCCTGCTCCGATGGACGCGCCAGGGGCTTGTGCATGCCCGCAACTTTTCCTCCCAAGGAGCTTGTTAAAGATGGAGAGTCCCACCGTACAAACAGACCGGCAGGGTACAAGCGGTCCGCTGCTCGCACCCGAGCAGGCGATCATCACGCCGAGCGATATTCGCAAGATCCTGATCAAGCGCAAGTGGCTGATTTTGGCGGGCATTGTTGTGGGACTCGCGTTTGCTGCCGTTTACATCCTGACAACCATTCCGCAATACGAAGCCGTTTCGCTAATCGACATCAACGAGGGGAAACAAAGCAATATCGGCATTTCGGATCTGGTACAGGAGGAGCAAGGCGGAGTAGAAGGCAGCTTGATCCGCACCGCGACCGAAATCGCGATCATGCAAAGTGACACGGTCTCGCTTGATGTGATCCAGACTCTTGATCTTTTCCATAAGGAGCCTTTCACGCAGATCTTTGTGCGCAACCCTTACACCGGCAGACTGACGCCGAGCCAGCGCATCAATTTACTCGCCTTGTTTAAAGGTTCCACCAAGATAGCGACCAAGCCAGGCACCGAGCTGGTGGAAGTACATTTCCGCAATCAAAATCCCGCGGTTGCGGCTGCCGTCGCCAATGCAATCGTGGACCGCTATATGGACCGCAGTCTCCGCGTCCGTTACGAGGGCACCACCCGCATTTCGGACTGGCTTGCAAAGCAACTCGACAATTTGAAGAACCAGGTCACGCAATCGCAGGATCAACTGGCCAACTACCAGAAGCAGAACGGTTTGATCGGCGTAGACCCGAACGGCAACGGGGAAGACCTGACGATCGAGAATCTTCGCATCGCAAACCAGCAGTTGTCGGAAGCCCAGGCAGACAGGGTTGTCAAGGAAGCGCGATACCGGATGGCCATGACCGGCAATCCGGAGTTGCTGCTGTCCGTTGCGCCCTC
>CAXTYP010000263.1:0-4068 GCA_964248435.1 uncultured Acidobacteriaceae bacterium
CCGCGGATTTCGTCCTCGATGCGGCGGACGAAGCTGTGTGCTTTTTTGAGCGGCAGGCGCTCATCGACTTCAAGATGCTGCTCGATGCGCAGGCCTTGCCCGAAAAATTGCACGGACACATCGTGCAGCACGACGTTGTTGCGCAGGGCAACGGCGCGCACCCGGTCGAAGATGCTTTCGGTTTCGGTTTCGCGGGGCACGGTGCGGATCACTACATCGGCGTCGGGCAGCACCCGCCGCACGGCCGCGGTGGCTTCCTGCACCAGCTGCTCGGTGCGTTGAAAGGTGAGCTGGCGCGACATGGAAAGGGTGAGATCGGCGAAGTGGGCTGCGCCGGCCGAGCGCATGCGCGCCTGGTCGACGGCGAGCACGCCCGCAACATGGCGTACTTCAAACAGAACGCGACGCCGCGTGTTGACCGGGGTGGCGTCGACCAGTGTGCCGACGGTGCGACGGCCCACGCGCCAGGCAAATGCGAGGATCATGACCGAGACGACCAGCGCGGCGACCGAGTCGGCGTAGCGGAAGATCGCGATGTGAAAGCGGGTGCCGAGCGTGACGAGCACAAGCCCAAGGAGGACGGCGGCGCTGGCCCAGATATCGGAGGCAAAGTGGACCGCGTCGGCTTCAAGCGCGGCGCTCTTGGTTTGGGCGGCGACCCGGCGCAGCTTGCGCGAGCGCCACAGGTCGACCGCGACCGAAAGCACCAGCACGGCCATGGGCCAGGCGGGCTCGCGCAGGCCGAACTGGTGCCGCACCATGCGCGCGATCGCTTCCGCGGCGATCCAAACGGACGAGCCGAGCATTAGAAAGACTTGAACAAACGCCGAGATGTTTTCGACCTTGGCGTGGCCGTAGGGGTGGTCCTCGTCGGCGGGCTTGTCGGCGACCTGGATGGACAGGTAGGTGAGCCCGGCACCGACGAGGTCAAGCGCGGAGTGCGCGGCGTCGGACAGGACGCCGAGCGAGCCGGATAGGAGGCCGGTGGCGAGCTTGAGCAGCGTGACGACGAGCGCGGCCAGCGCGGAGCCCATGGCAACCGAGGATTTTTCGTCGTGGGTGGTGCGCGGCGCGGTTCGCCCGGGGAAGGACCCCGATGTGCCGCGCTGTGCGACGGGCTCGCTCATGGGTACAGGGTATACCGGCGCGCTCGTGTCGCTGCTTCGCGAGGCTGCTGTTTGGGCTGCTTCTGCTTCGTGACACCGCAGTCTTCTTGCCTTACTGGTTTCCCTCCATCACTGTTTTGTCCCAGACCAATTTGTGCCAGACCGGTTTGCGCCAGACCAGGCCAGGTAGGTCTTCCACTCGGACTGGCCGGGCGGCTGCATCTCGAAGCGGCCCGTCAGGACGGGAGTTTGGGCGGGGCTTTTTGGGTCGTCCTTCAACTCGTACACGAGACGGAATCGCGGGCCCGGCGACGGCTCCGACAGAAATACGGCGGTGGTGGGGCTGGGCGTGGAAACAGCGTAATGGAGCACGTGGCCTTCGTTGTCGAAGTAGATGGCCCGCAAGGGCTGCCCTGGCGCGTCCTGAAACACGTACAACAGGTCGCCGTGTTTGCAATCAAAGCTCGCCGGTGCGGTGCAGCCCGCGTCGGTCGTGCTGTGGCGCGCCAGGACGTGCCCGTTGAGCTCGCGCTCGAAGCTGTAGCGCCCGCCCAGGGTGGCCGCGCCGCTCGCCTGCGCGGTCCAGGTCCCTTCAAGGAAAGCGAGTGCTTTCCAGGGGTCGGTTGGAGGTTGACTTGCCGGGATGGTCGATGCAGGCACGGCTTGGGCGGCCAGCGGCACGGGTGCGAGCGAGAGGGCGAGGAGAAGAAAGGCGATGGACTTCAACATGCGACTACCTTGATACAGGATCAGCGTTGTTCGTATATACCATCCAAGCTCGTGTTGAGAGTAACGCAGTATAGAGGCTTACCATCGGCGTTGACGTGGCTGGCTGAGGCGTTTAATGCTGAGAATGACGCCGGTTGTTGTTGCATGCTCCCGTTCACTTCCACGGTGACTTGAACACTGATAAGCGCAACCCCTGGTAAGGGGGTGGGCATGGCGTGGCCAGCCAATCCCAATTGCGAAATAAGGTCTATGCATAAGCTCCTATAAGAACTTAAAGTACGAATATCTTCTCCGACCGGGAAACCCTTGTTCATCAGCTCTGCCTTGAGCGAAACACTCCACCGGTCTCCTCGAGCCCTTGCAATATTATCCCCTCCGAACTTAAAGCCGTCCGAGTTATTAGCGTCGGCGTCTAAGGAGTATAGGTAGACAGACGGAAAGTCATTCTCGGTGTAGTTTAAGCTGCTATCTTTGTACCCGGGCGGCACCGGTCCGCTCAACTCAAGACCTATGTGCACGCTTCTTAAAGCTCTATGCTGAGCTTCTACCTCCGCCTGAGCAGCATGAGTGAGATTTAACGCCTTAAGAGCTCTTCCTCCAGTCTGCCTCGAGAATCGGTCAGCGGAACTAGCGTAGCTCTCGGCACTGTCCGCCTTCCTTGAAGCTTGTTCCGCTTTCTCACTTGCCCTTTGACTCTTGAGCAACGCATGTCTGGCACCGTTCTGTGCCTCCTGGCTTACTTCTAGCGTCTGCTCTGCTTCGTGCCTTAAACTACTCAATAGGCGTGCAGTATCCAGAGCTGAATGCCCTCTGAGTATCACTGCTGACATGGTGAGCACCCAAATCGTCAAGTCCAGCCATCCCCGGGGGCTGGACAAGTGGTCCTTTCCTCGTGTGAGTAAAGCAAACGACTGGAAAACAACTGCGAGAAACGCGCAGGTCAAATCGAGATGCGCAATGGCCAATCTCAAAAGAGACATAGTGCTACTTTACCGTTGATCAGCTATTAAAAGGCAAGAACAACCCGATCTCATCGAAATGAAGATCGCTGTCTAACTCTTTGTTGCCGCCTCAGGCGCGAGCGCTGGGCCGATGCTAAGTCGCCTGGAGTTCGCGCAGGACCGGCTGCCGACAAGCAGAGTGTCGTTCAGCGTTTCGACGGAAGCATCGGCTGCGAGTGGTTCGGAGGAGCCGGCTTCGCGTACTGAGCGGAACGGCGAGTGGGAAGGAGAGCAGCAGAGGAGCGACGAAGGAGTGCGTGGCTTTCACTCGGGTCTACGCGCGACGTACAGCCCGGCGATGCCGAAGGAGTACGGGGTCCACGAAACGTCGGTGTAGCCGAGCTCGCGCATGGTGTTCATCAGCACGGGCGGGGCGGGGAAGCGTCCGACGGAAGCGGGCAGGTAGGTGTAGGCCTCGGCCGCGCCCCCCGCTTGGCTCCCAGACTGGCTCCCAGAACGGCCCCGAGACGCGCCGCCCGCGAGCAGCGCACCGATGCGGGGCAGCACGCGCCGGAAGTAAAAGGAGTAGCCCTGGCCCAGGAGGCCGCCGGGTTCGGCGAAGTCGAGAATGCCGAGCTGCCCTCCGGGCTTGAGCACGCGGAGAAACTCTTCGAGCGCGCCCCGGTAGTTGCGGAGATTGCGAAAACCAAAGGCAGTGGTGAGGAGGTCGAGTGAGCCGGGCGGGAGCGGGAGTTGCATGGCGTCGGCCTCGATCGCGACCGCGCCGCGACCCGCGAACTTGCGCGCCCCGCGCACGAGCATTCCGTGCGAAAAGTCGGCGGCCAGCACGGGCAGGGCGTCGGCGGGGCGGCGGCGCAGCAGGGCCATCGTCATGTCGCCGGTGCCGCAGCACAGGTCCATCACTTCGGCGTCGGGCCGCGCGAGCACCTCGCGAAAACGGCGCGCGGTGCGCCACCACCACAGGCGGTCGATGTTGGCGGAAAGCACGTGGTTGAGCAGGTCGTAGCGCGGGGCGATCTCGTCAAACATCGACCGGACCCTGCGCGCGGCATCGGCTTCGTCGGTCGCGCCTGAAGGTTGTGCGCCGGGGCTAGCCAACCGGCACCTCGGTCGGCGCCGGGGCAGCAGCGGAGGCTTCGCGAAGCATGGCTTCGGTGGCCCCGAGCAGTTCGCGGTCGGAAACGTCTTCGACCACGACGGCATCGCCGAGGCCGCGGGGCAGCACAAAGCGGCGGGTGCCGCCGGCATTTTTCTTGTCGCGTCCGGCGGTT
>CAXTYP010000264.1:0-4063 GCA_964248435.1 uncultured Acidobacteriaceae bacterium
CTCGGCGACGGTTCCGTCGACGTTGCCGCTTTCCCGCACCACGCCTGGAATGGAGTAAAGCGGGGCCACGATGCCGGTCAACTTTTGCCAGGGTCCGTTGTAGTCGTAGTTCATCAATCCCAGCAGGTCGACCGCCCGCCCCACCGCCGGCCAGTCCACCCCCGGGTAGCGCGCCAGCCCCGGTGCCGCGGCAAACGTCAGCATCGGCCGGGTGTGCGTCGCCACTCCGTAAACGTCCAGCTGCCGCCGAAACTCCAATGCCAGCGCCGTGTAGTTGGGGCCATCTGCCGGGCTCGCGTTCGGGTACTCCCAGTCCACGTCGATGCCCGTGAACAGCCCCGGCGCGGTGACACCTGGAAGGAGATCGCCGCGCAAGAACATATCGATGCAGGAAGCCACAAACGCCGCGCGCTTTTCGGGCTGGGCCGCATCGGCAAACGCGGCCGGCTTGCCTTCGAGCGAAATCAGCATGCGCAGGTGCGGGTACTTCGCGTGGAGCTCCTGCAACTGGTGAAACTCGCCTTTGAGCGGGGCTGCCGGGTTGTCGGCGGAGCCGTCCACGCTCGTTTCAGCGGTGTACACATGGGCCAGGTCGGCGTTTGGGTCAGCCACCGCGCAGTGCCCATTCACAACAAAGGCCTGCGAGTAGTCAATCTGGTCGAGCAGCTCGGCCGAGCCGCTGGTCACAAGATCACGCGCCGACCAGGGCGGCGTTGCATACAAGCCCCACTGCGGCAGGTAGCCCACCAGCACGGGCCTTTGCCCAAGACAGGAAGATGAAAACAGAAAAAGCAGGAGCAAAGCGCGAATCATGAAGGTGGGATGACGGCAGCGCGGAGCCAAAGGACGCGGTGCCGCTGAGATCAGCAGTTCAGAAAAGCAAACTTTCTTTTCCTGAAACTCTGCGCCGAGAAACAACCTGGGCGAACGCGCTCTAGTTCCCCTTCGCCGAGCTCCCACCGTGTGCGGCCCCGCCGAGCAGAGCTGTCAGTCCCTCCTCGTCCAGCACCGGGACGGCCAGCTCGCGAGCCTTTTCGAGCTTTGACCCCGCTTCCTCCCCAGCCACCACGTAATTTGTCTTTTTACTGACGGACCCCGAAACCTTGCCGCCCGCGCCTTCAATGCGCGCCTTTGCTTCTTCGCGCGAAAGGGTCGGCAAGGTGCCGGTCAGCACAAACGTCAGCCCGGCAAACTGCTCGGTTCGCTCGCGCCTGGTCGCCGTCATGGTCAGCCCGGCGGCTTGTAAGTCGGCGACCAGCTTGCGGTTCGACTCTTCGGAGAAAAATTCACAGATGGAAGTCGACACGCGCGGACCAACCTCGTTCACCCGCTCGAGGTCCTCCTGCGAAGCCGCCATCAGCGCCTCCATGGACCCGAACTCCTCGGCCAGCAATTCCGCCGTGCGCTCCCCCACAAACCGCATCCCGAGGCCGAACAACACGCGCGAAAGCGGGGCCGAGCGCGACCTGGCGATCTCCCCCAGTAGTGCATCCGCGGTTTTCTTGCCGATCCGCTCCAGACCCACCAGTTGCGCTTCCGTCAGCCGGTAAATGTCGGCGACCGAGTGCACCAGACCGCCTTCAAGCAGCTGCGCGACCAGTGCCTCGCCCAGCCCTTCAATGTTCATCACTCCGCGCGAAGCAAAATGCAGCAACGACCCCGCGACGCGCGCCGGGCAGGTCGCATTCACGCACCGGTGGTCGGCCTCGCCCTCGCTTCGCTTTACGTCTGCCCCGCACACCGGGCAGTGCTCCGGGAAGGCGAAGGCCCGGTCGCCGCGCGGGTGCTGTGCGTCCTCGACCACACCAACGACCTTGGGGATCACGTCGCCGCCCCGCTCCACTCGGACAAAGTCGCCGATCAGCAGTCCCAGCCGGCCGATCTCGTCCGCGTTGTGCAGCGTCGCCCGCGTCACCGTGATGCCGCCGATCGATACCGGCGCCAGGGCGGCCACCGGGGTCAGCTTGCCCGTGCGCCCCACCTGCACCTTGATGTCCTCGACCTGCGTGACCGCGAACCGCGAAGCAAACTTGTAGGCGATGGCCCAGCGCGGGGCTTTGCCCGTGTAGCCCAGACGCCGCTGCAGCGCGGTCTGGTCCACCTTGATGACGACCCCGTCGATCTCATAGCCAAGCGAGCTTCGGTTCACCTCCGCCGACCGGATAAAGCCAAGCAGCGCGTCGAGATCGCGGTAGCTTTCCCGGTGCGGGTTCACGCGAAAACCCGCCGCCGTCAGCGCATCCAGCGCTTCGGTTTGGGTCGCGAACAACGGTTCGCCCTCCGGCGTCAGCGCGAAGTACGCATAAAAGTCCAGGCGCCGCTGCGACACGATGTTGGGCTCAAGCGTCCGGATGGTCCCCGCGGCCGCGTTGCGCGGGTTGGCCGCCGGTGCCTGCCCGGCGGCTTCGCGCTCCTCGTTCATCCTGAGGAACCCGGAGATCGGCATCACCACCTCGCCCCGAACTTCAAACCGCTCCGGCAGCCCAGCTTTCCGCAGGCGCTCCGGTGAAATCACGAGCGGCACCGACCGGATGGTCCGCACGTTGCCCGTCACGTCCTCGCCGACAGAACCATCGCCGCGCGTCAGCCCCCGATCGAGCCGGACTTCCTTGGAAACACCGGCCACGTCCGCTCTGTAGTGCAGGGCCATCGACAAGCCATCGAGCTTGTACTCGCACACAAAGCCGATCTCGGCGCTTGCCCCGGCCAGCTCGCGCACCCGCGCCGCCCATTCCCGCAGCTCCTCTTCCGTGTTCACGTTGTCCAGCGACAGCATGGGTCGCGAGTGGGCGTGCTTCGAAAACCCCTCGGCGGCCTTGCCGCCCACTCGCTGCGTCGGCGAGTCCGGCGTGATCCACTCCGGGTGTTTCGTCTCCAGGGCCTGCAATTCGCGCATCAACGCGTCGTAGGCCAGGTCATCGATCTCCGGCGCGTCCAGCACGTAGTACAGGTACTCATGGTGGCGCAAAGCCTCTCGCAGCTGCTCCACACGTCCCCGGTCATCGTTCACGTTCGCTGTTTTCCCCACGGCCCGTATCCTACTGCATAGATGGAACCTGTTACGCACTTGCTCACCGGCGCCTGTCTCGGCCGCTCCGGCTTCAATCGCAAAACCGCCTATGCCACCCTTGCTATGACGCTTGCGGCCGAGGCCCCGGACATCGACGTCATCGCCGGGTGGGGAGGCCCGGTGACGGGCTTCTGCCACCACCGAGGCATCACACACAGCTTTTTCGGCGCGCCGTTTATGGCACTCGCCGTGACCGGCGTCGTGTGGCTCCTCGCGAAGCTTTTTGCCCGCCTGCGAAGAAAGCCGCCCACCCAGCCCGTCCGCTGGCTCTGGATCTGGTTCCTAGCCCTGATTGCCGACCTCAGTCACCTGCTGCTCGATTACACCAACAATTATGGTTTGCGCCCGTTCTTGCCCTTTAACTCTCACTGGTACAGCTGGAGCATCGTTTTTATCTTTGAGCCGCTGCTGTTCGGGGCGCTGGTTCTTGGCCTCGCCATGCCGGCCCTGCTCGGCCTGGTGGAAGGGGAAATGCGCCGTCGCGCGCCCGGCGAGTTGCGCGGACGGGGCTGGGCTATCGCGGCCCTTGTTTTTGCCGGACTTCTTTATAGCCTTCGCGATGCCGAGCACATCCGCGCCCTGCGCCTTGCCAAGGCCGCCGGCAGTTCGTCCCGGCAGCCAGTCCTCCGCGTCGCCGCCGAGCCCGTCATGGTCAATCCGTTCCTTTGGCACACGCTGATCGAAACACGCGACGGCTACGAAACCGGCACCGCCCACACGCTTGCCGGGCTGCTCGACTCCGGCGATGTCGTCGCCAAGCCCCCGGTGACTCCAGACGTCGCCATCGCCAGGCAAACCTACCTGGGCCGCGTGTACGGGGACTGGTCTTCGTGGCCCCTCATTGAAGACGTCGGCACCGCGGACGTTAGCCCCGGAGCCCCCGATGGCAACTCATCGCCGCCCATGCCGGGCAGCCACACCGTTATTTTTCGCGATCTGCGTTTCAGCCCCGAAGCTCTTGGCTCCCTTGCCGGTTCCGGCCGTGGCGGGGTC
>CAXTYP010000265.1:0-4062 GCA_964248435.1 uncultured Acidobacteriaceae bacterium
TTGGCGGGGGGGGCGGCCGCAGGGATGGGGGCTAAGAGCCCAGGAGTGCAGCGAGAATGGAGAATGCGCCCGCGAACGGCGCGGCGAAGCCCGGCGAGGGAGCGGTTTCGTTGTCAGGGGTGGAGGTGCGCGTGAATCCAAGGGCCGAGTGGGCGCGGATGTACCACGAAGTCTGGCGCATTGAGCGGGCTTATTTTTACGACGCGCATTTTCACGGAGCAGACACCGAAGCGCTGGAGCGGCAGTATGAGCCTTATGTCGACGCGATCGCGTCGCGCGCCGACCTCAACTACGTTTTCCAGGAGATGCTGAGCGCGTTTTCGGTGGGCCATCTGCGCGGCTCGGGTGGCGCCATTCCGGAGGCTCCGCGTGTGCCCGGCGGCCTGCTCGGTGCCGACTACACGGTTCGCAACGACCACTACTGCTTCAGCAAGATCTACACCGGCGGCAGCTGGAGCCCGGAGCTGCACCCGCCGCTCGCGCAGCCCGGGCTCGACGTAGCAACCGGCGATTGCCTTCTCGCAATCGACAACCAGCCGCTGTCCGCGGCCACCGATGTCCAGCAGCCGCTTGAAGGAACGGCCGGCCACGCTGTCACTCTGCGTATTACGGGGCCCAACGGCGAGCGCCCGCGCGACGTGGTGGTGGTGCCGGTCGCGAGCGAGGCCGCGCTGCGCAACACGGACTGGATCGACGGCAACCAGCGCAAGGTCGACCAGTTATCCGGCGGCAAGCTCGCGTATGTGTACCTGCCGGATACGGCGGCCGGCGGCTTTACCAACTTCAACCGCTACTTTTTCGCGCAAACCGAGAAGGGCGGAACGATTATCGATGAACGCTTCAACGGGGGCGGCCAGATCGCCGACTACATTGTGGAAGTGCTGGGCCGCAAGCTCCAGTCCTACTGGGCCCCGCGCTACGGCGCGATCGAGCACACGCCCAACGACGCGATTTTCGGGCCGAAGGTCATGATCGCGAACGAATACTCGGGCTCGGGCGGCGATGCGTTGCCGTGGCTGTTTAAGCACAATGGGCTGGGCACGCTGGTGGGCAAGCGGACCTGGGGCGGGCTGGTGGGCATCGGCGAAATTCCTGTGCTGATGGACGGCGGCCGGGTGACCTCTCCGTCGGTCGCGTTTTTTTCGCCGGAAGGTCAATGGGACGTTGAAAATCACGGCGTCGACCCGGACATCACGGTCGACCAAGACCCGAAAGCCGTGGCCGAAGGGCACGATCCGCAGCTGGAAAAGGCCGTTGCTGTAGCACTCGACGAATTACAGAAGCACCCCAGCCCGGAGCCGCACAAGCCTGCGTACCCGCGCTACAGCTACTAGGCACGGTGGCAGGAATGTCAGCGGGTTTGCTGCGATGCGTGAGAAAATCGAGATATGACTGATCCCATCCCTTCCGCTCCCAAGCCCGCGGCAACCAAGGTCAAGGTCGGCGGCCTGAGCCGCGCGGCGCAAAAGCTGCAGGCCGCGCAGGAAAAAGCAGCCCGCGTCCAGAACGGGCAAAAGCCGGTGGCCGGGGCTTCCGCGGCCTCGTTCAAGGCCAAGAACTCCTTTGCCGGCAAGAAGCCGTCATTCCAGCGCAAGGCTGTTTAGCTTCGCCACCGGCGGTTCGCCCGTACAATCGCTGGTATGCCCAAGGGTCAAAGAGCGGTGCTGGGGCGGGGCGAGCTGCACTGGTTGACGTCCGCTTCGTTTCGCCACCAGCCGAAGCTTGAAGTGGAAAAACATCGCGACCTGCTTTCCCAGTTGCTCGAAGAACTGCGGGCACGGTTCCGCTTTGAAATCGTAGGCTACGTGGTCATGCCGTCGGCGTTCCAGGTGCTGATGTCGGAGCCGGAGCGCGAATCGGCCGAGTCCATCCTGCTGACGTTGCGCCAGCGTTTTCAACGCCGCTACAACGTGTCGGTTCGCTCCGACGAGCCGGCCTGGGAGAAGAACATCTCCGACACGCACGTGGTCAGCGCCGATCACATTGTCGGTTGCCTGGACGGCATGCACCAGGCTCCGGTCAAGGCGGGGCTGGCTGAAACGCGCACTGACTGGGCCTGGAGCAGCGCTCGCGCCTACGCCGGGCTGCCCGAGGGCGTTGTCACTGTCATGCCTTCGGCAGACCCACGCGCGCGGATCTCGCTTTCCTGAAATCGCCCGCCGTGCCAGCTCGTCGTCACCCGGTCCACTGTCCGAACACACAAACACAAGCACGCGAAAGGCGCTCAATCCTTATCGAGCGCCTTTCCAGTAGCCGCCGCGTGTGTCCGAGTCAATTACCGGACCGAAGCGCTGACCCCGTTCAGCGTGGCTGCCAGCAACACCACGTTCCGGTTGTTAGGCAGTTGCAGGCTCTGCACGGTTTTAGCAGGCAGCAGCGCGAACGAGTAGCTGTAGCAGGAGAAGGTGCGATTGTCGCGCTGCCCCTGCCCGTTGTCGCGATACGGCATCACGAGGGCCCGGGTTTCGCCAGAGTACCCCTGCGGCGCAAACCAGTCGCTCACGCCCTGCGTGTAGGTCGCGACCGTTCCATCCGTGTAGGTGACCCGGAAGCTCTGCACCGGCTGGCTGCCGTTGACGCCTGTGGCCAGCAACTGCAGGGTGGTGAACTGCCCGGCCGGCAGCGGCACTGTTTTGCCGCTCACCGCGTCGAGCGCGTTGGCCGGGCCAAAGACGAACGATGTTCCCGCAATCGTTTTCTGCGAGCCGACCAGGTTGGCCGAGTAAGCCGTGCTGCTGCCGTTCAGGCCGCCGTCGAGGCCGGGGCCGCTAAACGGCTGCCCGTCAACCACCAGCGCGTTCACGTTGTAAGCCGGTGCCAGGTTGACCGTTGCCGTCGGGCTGAGCGGGGCCTGTACCGTGAGCGTCACGGTGGTGCTCGCGGCAAGCGAGCCCGACACACCCAGCAGGGTCACTGGAAAGCTGCCCGTGGTCGCGGTCGCGTTCGCAGCAAAAGACACGCTGACGGGCGCGAGCGTGGTGGCCGGGCTCAGCGTCGCTGTCACCCCTGATGGCAGTCCGCTGACCGAGAGCGCCACGCTCCCTGCAAAACCGCCCTGACCTGCGATCGTGACCGTGCCCTTCGCAGCCCCGCCTCGAACCAGGCTCGGGTTGCCGGGCACCAGGCTGATCGTAAAGCTCGGCGCGGCAACCACCAGGGTCAGTGAGGTGGTACTCCGCAAGGCACCGGCTACGCCGACGATGCTGATAGGGTAAGTTCCCGCTGAGGCAGTCGGCCCGGCGTTCAGGGTCAGGGTGCTGCCGCTGGCGGTGGTCGCCGGGCTCAGTACCGCGGTCACGCCCGCCGGCAGGCCCGCGACAGTTAGGGTCGCCGGCCCGGTCCAGCCGTTGACTGCGCCGAGGGTGACAGCGGTTTGTACACGGCCACCGCGCGGGACCATCAACAGGTTGGGTGTCGCGGTCACTGTGAAGTTCGGCGCAGGCACGGTCACCGTGATCGTCGCCGTGCTGCTGAGCGAGCCCGAGACTCCCGTGATTGTGAGCGGGTAGGTCCCGGGCGGCAGGCTCGCGGCGGCCGTCAGCAATAAGGTGCTGCTGCCGCTTGTTTTTGCCGGGCTGAACACACCGCTCAAACCCCCGGGCAGACCCATAGACAGGCCCGTAACGGCCAAAGCCACGCTGCTGTTGAACCCATTCCGTCCCGCCACCGCCAGACCTACCGTACCCGAGCTGCCCTGCCGCAGGCTGAGCGCCGTGACGGACGTGCCGAGCGAAAACGATGGGGTGCTCGGCGCGGCCGCGGATGCTCCCGTCAGGTCGTCGATCAGGTGCTGACCGGCCGGCGACCCCAGCCCGGTCGCCAGGTCATAGCCCGAGACCGCTGCAAACCCGTTGTTGTTGCCCGACCGGATGTCGTGAAAGTCCAGGCTGTAGTTGCTGCCTCCTGCAATCGCATACAGCTGCGGGTTGAGAAAGCCGAGTCGCGGCTTGCCGGCCGCGGCAGCCTGCTGGTTCGCGAGCGCGGTAAAACCGGCCCAAAGCGGCGCGGCGGCGCTGGTTCCGCCAACAACGAGACCCTGCCCGTTGTTCGCGACGAGAAACA
>CAXTYP010000266.1:0-4059 GCA_964248435.1 uncultured Acidobacteriaceae bacterium
GCTGCCGAGCTGGAAGATCAGGGTCCGCAGCAGCTCGATGTGGTGCAGCTCGTCGGCGGCAAGGTTCTGCACCGTGGCCAATGTTTGCGCGTCAAAATTCAGCTTGCCGGGCAGTCCGAGAACGGGTGAGGTTTCACCATTGCCGGTGGTGATGGGGTCGCCGCCGGAAGCCGAGATATAGAAATTAGCTTCAAGGTACTCGAGGTTGAGCGCGAAGTTGAGTACATCGAGGATGGAAGGCCCAGACGCCTGTGCCTTTGCAGGGGAAGCTGTGGCCAGCAGGCCGGCGGCGGCGGTAGCGGCACCGAGCGCGGAAAGGCTGGAAAAAAAGGAGCGGCGGCTGACGGAGTGGATGGTTCGATCGAGTTCGAGTACAGCCATGTCGGTCTTGAGCTGTTCCTCGGTCACTTTTTCAGATGGGCAGAGCGGGGATGGAACGAGTTTGCTTGGCACGGGGCGGAGCCTCCTCAAAACTGGCGAACCGTGCTGGGTCAACTCCTGAGTTAACCTGCACGGTCCGCCAATTAGGGAGATGCCTGCTGCGAACAGTCGCTGAAATCAGTCATCAACAGTTCATATTGATAAGGCTGAACACCGGGAACAACCCGTCTGAATCCGCTTTGGGTTCCCAAACGTTCTCTTCTGGTTGCCCGGCCAGTTCAAGCCCGTCCACTGGTTCGCTCTCCCGGCAACTGCTGCACCTTGCTGTGCCGTACTGAGTAGCCAAAGTAGATACCCAGGCCGATAAGCAGCCAGACAATCACGACTTCCCAGGTGAGCAGGGGCAGATTGAACATGAGGTAGAACGCACTGAGGATGCTGAGGATCGGGACCAGCGGGACGAACGGCGTTTTGAACGGCCGGTGCAACTCCGGCTGGCGGACCCGCAGAATCCAGACGCCGGCTGAAACGATGGTGAAAGCGAGCAGGGTGCCCATGTTGACGAGCCTCGCCAGCTTGTCGATCGGCAACAGCGCGGGAAGAAACGCCACAATGGTCCCTACCACTATGTTAGACAGCCAGGGCGTCCGGAAGCGGGGGTGAATATCGGAAGCCCATTTCGGCAGCAAGCCGTCCTTGGACATGGCGAAGAAAACGCGGGACTGGCCCAGCAGCATGACAAGCATGACGGTGAACAAGCCCAGGACGGCACCCACCTTGACCAGCAGCGAGCCCCAGGCGACGCCTGTCACGTCGATGCCGACCGCGACCGGTTCGGCGACATTGAGACGGTGGTAATCGACCAGGCCCGTAAGAATCAGCGAGACCACAATATAGAGAATGGTGCAAACCACGAGTGAGCCGAGAATGCCGATCGGCATATCACGCCGCGGGTTCTTGGCTTCCTGGGCAGCGGTGGAAACAGCGTCAAATCCAATGTAAGCAAAAAACACCGAGGCCGCGCCGGCTGCGATGCCGGAAAGGCCGTACTGACCCGGGCCGATATTGGGCGGGATAAACGGATGCCAATTATGCGCCGTGAACTGAGGATGGTGCAGCAAAAACCAGCCGCCGAGCACGATGAAAACGCCGACAATGCCGAGCTTTACGATCACGATGCCCGAGTTGAGATTGGCCGACTCCTTGATACCGATGACAAGGATGGCCGTAACAACCGCGATGATGAGAAAAGCAACCAGGTTGAACAGCCCCGTCACATGCTGGAGGCCCTCAACACCGGTACCCGGAGGAAGTGCGCTGAGCGGCTGCCAACGGCCATGAAACTGGTAAATCGTTTGTCCGTAAATGGCGGTGAAACGGGCGAGCGAGGGAGACGGGGTGAAGCCAAGCTGCTGCAGGAGGCTGAGAAAGTAGCCCGACCAGCCGGAAGCAACGGTCGCGGCGCCGAACGCGTACTCGAGCACGAGATCCCAGCCGATAATCCAGGCGACAAACTCACCCAGGGTGGCATAGCCATAGGTGTAGGCCGAGCCGGCGATGGGGATGATGGAGGCGAACTCCGCGTAGCAAAGCCCGGCAAAGGCGCAGGTGATGCCGGCCAGCACGAAGGAAAGGGCGATGGCGGGCCCGGCGTTGGTGGCGGCCGCCTGGCCGATCAGTACGAAGATACCCGTGCCGATAATCGCGCCGATGCCGAGTGTGACGAGATTGAGCATGCCGAGCGAGCGGGTGAGCGTGTGCTCACCTTCTTCGCTGGCCTCGCTGCGCAGCATCGAAAGTGGTTTGGTTGCCAAAAGGTTTGCCATGCGCGCCTCGTTCTCTGGGGTTCTGGGTGGGGGTAAGCGTTACAGTGTTGGTTCCGAAGCGTGGGCCCGGGCCGCCGATCGCGACCAGAACAAGTACACCGGCACCCCCAGCAGGACCAGAAACAGACCCGGCCAGGTGTACTGCGGCTTGTAGCGCAGCAGCGTATAGCAAATGGTGACGGCCATGACAATATAAAGCGCCGGCAGTACGGGGTAGCCGAACGCCTTGTACGGCCGGGGCGCGTCGGGGCGCTTATAGCGAAGCACGAAAAGGCTCGCGATCGTGAGGATGTAGAAGACCAGCTCGGCACAGATAATGTAGTCAAGCAGCTGCCCGTACGAGCCCGAGATGCACAGGAAGCAGGTCCAGACAGCCTGGATGGCGAGCGAGGCGACCGGGGTTTTGTAGCGCGGGTGCAGCCTGCCGGTGGCTTTGAAAAACAACCCGTCGCGGCTCATGGCGTAGTACACGCGCGAGCCCGCGAGGATGAGTCCGTTGGCACAGCCGAAAGTGGAAATCAGGATCGCACCGGCCATCAGGTAGCCACCGGCCGAGTGAAAGATCTGTTGCAGGACCGCGGTAGCGACGCGGTCCTCACTCGCGTACTGGATGCCTCGCGCAAAGGCGCTGGTGCCGTGCGGGTCGCCCACAAGCGGCAACGCGAACAGGTAGACAAAGTTGGACAGCAGGTACAGCGCGAGCACAAGACCCGTGCCCAGCACGAGCGAAAGCGGCAGGTTGCGCTGCGGGTTGCGGACCTCGCCCGCCGTGAACGTGACGTTGTTCCAGGCGTCGGCCGAGAACAGGGAGCCGGTTTGCACAACGGCCAGCATGGTGACAAGGCTGACCATGGCCACCCCGCCGCCGGTACCCAGCGGGTGGGCGGCATGAAGGCTAAAGCCGGCCCAGAAGTGGCTGAAGTTGGCGGACATGGCCGCGTGAGTGCGGCCAAGCGTGACGCCAAAGAACACCAGCGCCAGCAGCGCCAGGGTTTTCGCGGTGGTGAAGACGTTTTGCACCAGCGCGCCCAGGCGCACGCCAAAGACGTTGACGACCGTGAGCAGGAGGACAACAAGGATGCCGGCAAGGTTGGCCGTGTTCAGCCCCAGTTCCATGTTGCCGAGCGTCATGGGACCGAGGTGCACGGCGGGCACATGCCCCAGGTGCAGCAGCCAGTGCGTGGACGAGACCGACGGAAAAAACACGCCGAGGAACTTGCCGAAAGCCACCCCGACAGCGGCGATGGTACCGGTCTGGATGACGAGAAAAAGGGTCCATCCGAACAGGAAACCCCACATGGGCCCGAGGGCCTCGCGCAGGTACACATACTGGCCGCCGGCGCGGGGCATCATGGCGGCCAGCTCGCCGTAGGAAAGCGCGCCGATGATCGTCATCACCGCGGTGATGACCCAGGCACCGATCAGCAGGGCGGGCGAGCCAGTCAGCCGGGCGATGTCGGCTGAAACGATAAAAATACCGGAGCCGATCATGGAGCCGACGACAATGGCGGTCGCCGAGAAAAGCCCGAGGCCTTTCACCATCGGTTCACTGGCTGATTCGGGGAGCGCTGCGGGCGCGGTGGTGGTCACGGTTACAAGTTGTTCTACCGGAAAAGCCGGAGAAAGTCTTGGGCCAATGTGCCGGGTGACCTTTGCGGGCCGAAGAGCGCACCGATGACGGCGACCGAGTCCGCGCCCGCGGCCCACACAGCCTGCGCCTGCGCCAGGCCGATGCCACCGATGGCAACCAGTGGTTTGCCGGTGCGCGCGCGAGCGCCCTGCACCCCCGCAAGGCCCACCGGGGACTCGGCATTGCCCTTGCTTGCGGTCGGAAACACCGGGCCGACGGCGA
>CAXTYP010000267.1:0-4044 GCA_964248435.1 uncultured Acidobacteriaceae bacterium
GTGATCTCCATGCAAAAGCTATACCACAGAATGCGCTCTAGTGTTAACACGCCCTAGTTCAAGTGAACTGCTTCGTAAGTACTCTTTAATTATCACACCAGATGCCCGAGAAGCGATCCTCTCCTAATCACCGGAATGTCTCTTCGGGAATGGGCAAGGTGTTATGGCAGCTGATGGAAGGGTCTGGTTTCAGAAGCAAGATGATGGGAAGTTCAAGATCATCACCTTGGGTGGGATGGGCAGTGAACGCGTGGTCGCGGCTACATAGCCCTGAGTTCGCCGCGCGGGTGCTCCCACATCGCTAGTCGTTCTTTCACACATGATAATGTCCTTTATCATGGGCGATTTAGAGTGCTATGCTTCCGCGCAGGAGATCCATCCATGGACATGAACTCGCTCGATCTAACCCCCGTCACCGCACAGTTCGCCAAAGGGGCGGCCCAACTGCCGGCCGCCGACCATGATGCCAAGAGTTCACAAATCATTCATGCCTATGCGGTGAGCAAAGCAGGCAGTATGAATCAGATTCAGAGCACTGCGGAAGCATGCGCCAGCACTTGAACGCATTCATTGAAAAGCAAGAGAAGTAAAGCGCGAGAGCTCTTTCCTCTTCAGTGCTTAACTGGGTGTACGACCTGCAATCCTAAGTGTTCTTCAAAAGCGTCGAAGTCGCGGTCGCGATGCAGGAGGGAAAAGCCCTCTTGCAGGCAAAAGGTTGCGATCAGGCAGTCAATGGTTTTACGTACAGTGCGTCCGCGCTCGCGCAGCAGGCGGTAGTTTCGCGCAGATGCAACAGCTAAATTCGTGCCACCGGTATTCAAGATTTGGAACCGGCCAAGTTCAAGTTGAGCTTCCTGAAAGGCGCGCTCTCACTTGATACCCTGGAGTACTTCACACAAGATCAGGTCCGCAAGTCCAAAAGTGATTCACGTCAATGATCGCTCAAACCATTCGGTTTGCAGGTTCGCAGTTCCGCGTAAATAGTCGACCCACACGGTTGTATCTAGAATCACCATGTATCAGTCCTCGGGAAAGTGCCCCCGGCGCGAAATCTCAAGATCGCCTTCCCACTCGATTTTGCCACGAAGTCTGCGGATGGAGCCCTGCCCTCGTGTTTGAACAAGAAGTTTCAAGGCTTCCTCCACAACTTCCTTCTTCGTCTTGCTCCCAGACGCGGCAAGGGCTTGCGCCATCAAGTCATCGTTGATGTCGATGTTGGTGCGCATGTTGACCTCCCTTGCTGATGTGTAAGGGTCACATAAACGTGTGTATGAGCGCAACCCAAATCAACCGCTCAGCCGGCGATCGCCGGTTCCTTTTCCGCGGCGGGAGCTGGGAGGTCAGTGTCCAGGCGGGGTTCAAAGAAGCATTCGACCGCATCGAGGATCGCGGGCGAGGTTTTCGCCTCGTAAATGGCCTTTCGGAGGGCACCACCGCCGGGTACGCCGTGGGTGAACCAGGAGGCGAACTGCTTCATCTTGCCCTGCGCTTCCTTGTGGGCCGAGCCGCGCTCCTGCCCCGAAAAGGAGGGAGATTCAGGGCCAGTCTCCTCGGCTTCGCCCAGCAGCATGCCGAAGTAGGACCGGATCAGGCGGTAGCGGTCGTACTCCGAGGGCTGGTCGTAGCGGCCGGTGGCGGTGTACTGGGCAATCTGGCGAAAGATCCACGGGTTCGAAGGTGCGGCGCGGCCAATCATCACGGCATCGCAGCCGGTCTGCTCGACCATGGCGCAGGCATCCTCGGGCGAGCGGATGTCCCCATTGCCGATGACAGGGATACGGACCGCGTTCTTGACGGAGGCGATCCACGGCCACTGCGCCTGGCCGGAGTAGCCGGCTTCGCGGGTGCGGGCGTGGAGCGCGACGGCGTCGAGGCCGGATTCCTGCGCCAGCCGCGCCAGTTCAACACAAATGATGTGCCGCTCGCTCCAGCCGAGGCGGAACTTGACGGTAAAGGGAATGGTCACGGCGGCGCGGACCTGCTCGAAGATGCGGGCGATCAGCGGCAGGTCGCGCAGCAGCCCTGAGCCGCCGTTGCAGGCGACCACACGCTTGGCCGGGCAGCCCAGGTTCAGGTCAACCGTGTCGAAGCCCGTGTCCTGGACGATGCGGGCGGCCTCGGCGAGGGTTTCGGGGTTGGAGCCGAAAATCTGCGCGGCGATCGGGTGTTCGTCGTCGTAGAAAGTGAGGTAGCGCTTGCGCTTGGACTCGCGCATGCGAGTGAGCCCGTCGGCGGAGGTGAACTCGGTCATCAACAAGCCGCAGCCGGACTGCTGGTTGGTGACCGAAGCCTCGACATCGGACTGCGCGGCATCCGGCGTAAAAAGACTGCTGTGGCGGATGAACCGGCGAAAGATCGTGTCCGTGACACCGGCCATGGGCGCGAGCACGGTGGCCGGGGCCACGCGCACCCGGCCAATCGAGAACTCGGCGGGAACACGAGCGCCAGCAGGCATCCGGTGCTCAATCGGGTTGTCCCAGTTTTTGTTCACAGGGTCCGTATCAGGGCAACAGAAAAGCCCCCGTACGCGGAGGCTTTCCCGGCAATCCATGCGCTTGCCTGGGCGCGCTTACTTGGTGGCCGGCGTTTCTTTCTGGGCGTACTTGCGGCGGAACCGCTCAACGCGGCCGGCGGTGTCGACCAGCTTCTGCTTACCCGTAAAGAACGGGTGGCACGAAGCACAGATTTCGACATTGATGTCGCCCTTGTGCGTAGAGCGGGTCGAGAAGCTGGTGCCGCAGGCACACTTCACGGTGATGTCGTTGTAAGTCGGGTGAATGCCTGGTTTTGCCATGGTGTCCTGGAACCTTTCCTGCAATCTCATAATGATAGCGCCCGATCCGTCGTGAACGCAAGGAGCTGACGCACCTTTATAAGACGCGGCAGGCGCAACAAGGATGCGGCGGAGTGAGCGGCTGGGCGATACTGGGAAGATGAGCGAGCCACTGGAGTGCCCATTGTGCGACGGCATGGGCATGCGCGTCGTGCCCAGGGCCGATGGCGGCCGCACCGCGGAACCGTGCGAGTGCCGCCACGAGCGCAGGTTGTTCGCACTGCTGGCCAAGGCGCAGCTACCCCCGCGGTACGCGGCGTGCACGCTGGAAAGCTACCAGGCCACGGGCGACCTGTACCGGCCACTGATGACGGCGCAACGGTTTGTGGAAATTTATCCCGGGGAGAACGACGGAACGGGGCTGCTGCTGACGGGGTCGATCGGCGTCGGCAAAACCCACCTGGCGGCGGCGATCCTGCAGAAGCTGATCCTCGAAAAAGGGGTTCCGGCGCTTTTTTGCGACTATCGTGAGCTGCTCAAGAAGATCACCAACTCCTACAATGCGCATGTTCAAACGACGGAGCTGGAAGTACTGCGGCCTGTGTTTGGGGCCGAAGTACTGGTGATCGACGAGCTGGGTGCGGCCAAGCCGACCGAGTGGGTGTGGGAAACGGTGGCACACATCCTGAACACGCGCTACAACGACAAGCGCACCACGATTATCACGACCAACTACCCCAACCTGCCGCCCGGCGCGGGTGGGCAGGCGTCGGGCAGCTATGAAGCGCGACAGGCAACGCGGGAAGAGACGCTGGGCGACCGGATCGGGGAGCGTATGCGCTCGCGCCTGCAGGAGATGTGCGTCACGGTCGAAATGCGCGGTCCGGACTACCGCCTGGGCACCAAGCGTGCGCGCTTTGCCTGAGCATTTACGATAGGAACCATGACGCCGCACGACGGAACACCGATGTTTACCGGGGCTGAAAGAAAGCCGGAGCGGCGCGACTGGAGACCGTTCGCAGGGGCCGGGGTGGTCGTGCTGCTTGTGCTGGCAGTGCTGCTGGCGCTGGGGCATCGCTCGCGGCAGGCGGCGAACCCGGGCGGGGCGGGGCTGGCCCCGGCGGCCCCTTATGCCGCCTCCCTGCCCCTCTCGCAGGGACAGATGAGCGGCTCCACCAACCTGTCGGGGGGCAAGGAAACCCACCTTGATGGGATGGTGACGAACCGGGGCGTGGGAACGGGGCGGGTGGGCACCCGGGCGGGGGGGTTCC
>CAXTYP010000268.1:0-4032 GCA_964248435.1 uncultured Acidobacteriaceae bacterium
TTTTACAAAGGCCAGCGCCCGTGAAACCTGCCGTGCAAACACTGGAGAAATCACCCTGCCGCTCGGCCGCTGTGATGACTGTGTACTGGTTGGTTGTTCCGGGCTGGTCAAAGCGTGAGCCCTGGTAGTCGACAAAGAAGAACAATTTGTCCTTCACAATGGGGCCGCCGAGTGTGCCGCCGAACTCGTTCCAGCGCAGCTTGGGTGTGGGCAGCACCCCGGTCGATGTGCCTGCGCCCAAGCCATTGGACCAGGTGTTGGCGTTGAAGGCATCGTTGCGGATGAACTCGAACACATCGCCGTGGAACTTGTTGGTGCCGGACTTGAGGGTGACGCTGATGACGCCGCCCAGGTAGTTGCCGTAGGACGCGGGCGCGTTTTGCGAGATGAGGTTGAACTCCTGGATCGCGTCGACCGAGGGCGAAAAGGCCACGTCGTTGTTGTCGATCTGGTTGTTGTCCGTGCCGTCGAGCACGTAGTTGTTGGTCTGCTCGCGGTTGCCGTTGATGTACGGGCGGCCGACCTGGAAGCTCGCCTGTGCGCCGGCGAACGAGCCCGGGTTGGTCGTGACCGCGCCCGGCGACAGCAGGGTGAGCTGGTTGTAGTTGCGCGTGGCCAGCGGCAGGGTCACGTTGGCATGCGCGTCCAGCACGGTGCCCAGGTAGCTTTGGTCGGTTTCAAGCAGCGGCGGCGCGCTCGACACGGTGACGGTTTGCGATTCCTGGCCGACGGGCATGTTGATGTCGATGCGAGCGGTCTGGTCGAGTACCAGCGTGAACGGCGGGTGCTGCACGGTAGTAAAACCCGGCGCCTGCACGGTGAGCTGGTAGTTGCCGGGGCCCAGCGGGCCGATGTAGTACAGGCCGGAAGCGTTGGTTTTTCCGGTGGTGTCCACGCCGCGCGAAACCTCGCGAACCGTCACGGTCGCGTTCGCAACCACGGCGCCGGATGGGTCGGTGATGGTCCCGGTCACCTTGGCGCTGATGTCCTGCGCATGGGCGGCAGCGCTTAAAACGGGGAGCAGAAGAGTAGCAAGGGTAACGCGTGTTCTCATCCAGGGCCTCCAGCGGCGTGTTGTGGCTCAGTGCTGTGCGTGCGTGGGCGGAGCAACGTTGGGTTGGAGCTTTTCGGGAGAGCTGGGGGGCTGCCGGCTCGAAGCTATTGGCTGAAGTTGAAGCAACACGAGAGCAAAATGTTCATTTGGTACGAACTTGAACAGTTCTTCTATGGAAATGAACCCCAATGTAACGCGGACGTGCGCCTGCCGCAAGAGGAAAAAAAGGCGGAGCTGGATCGCAGGGAAGTGCCGGGCATTGAGGGTGGGGTGGCGATGGTAGCCGGGAAGAAAGAACGGGCAGCCGCGTGCTCGGGGAGAGACGGCGCGGCTGCCCGTGTGGAGCAGGTGAGGTTTACAGCACGAGCGAGGGCGGCAACTGCTCCGGCGTGGCGGCAAATTGCAGGTTCGGCTGCGGGCCCATGACGAACACGAGCCGGCCGCCGTTTGCAATCTCTGCATGGTTGAACCAGGCGCGCGCCTGCGGCTTGCCGTTCAACGTCCAGCTCTGCAGGTACTGGTGTGCGGGGTCGCTTCGCTTGACCTCGATCGCCAGCGTTTTGCCGGCTCCGGAGCCAGTTCCGGGACTGCCGCCAAGGCGCACGGTCGCGCTTTCCACCAGCGGTGAGCCCAGGATGTAGTTGCCGCTGACCGGATCAACCGGGTAGAAGCCAAGCGACGACAGCAGAAACCACGCGGACATTTGTCCCACGTCCTCGTTGCCGGCCATGCCGTCGGGCTCGGCGTGGTACATGGTGTCGAGCAGCATGCGGATGCGCGCCTGTGTTTTATGGGGCGCGCCGGCATACACGTACAGGTAAGCGATGTGGTGCGAGGGCTCATTGCCGTGCGCGTACTGGCCCACCATGCCGGCGATGTCGGGCGGTGCGTCGGGCGGCAAGGTCGAGGGCTGGTTGAAGAGTGTGTCGAGGCGGGTAACAAACGGCGCGCGACCGCCGTAAAGGGCGATCAGCCCGGCGGGATCGTGCTGGATGCCGAAAGAAGTCTGCCAGGCATTTGACTCCGTGTAGTCGCGCCAGCGCTTGGAGTGGCCCATGTCGTTGGGGTCGAACGGCACGGCCCATGCGCCGTCGAGCAGCTTCGGCTGCATGAAGTTGTTGGCCGGGTTGAAGTAGTGCTTGTAGTTGGTGGAGCGGGTGCGCAGCATGGCCGCGTCGTCTGCCTTGCCCAACTTCTGTGCCACGTGCGCAATGGCCCAGTCGTCATAGCAATACTCGAACGTCTTCGAGACCGACTCGCCTTCTTTGTCAGCGGGGATGTAACCGAGCTCGCGGTAGTACGGCAGGCCCTCGAAATCATCGATCATCGCACGCTGCATCATGACCTTGTAGGCGGCTTCTGCGTCGATGCCGGGGAAGTTTTTGTGAATCGCCTCCGCCATCACAGCGGCGGAGTGGTAGCCGGTCATGGTGCCGGTTTCCGTGCCTTGCAGCGGCCATACCGGCATGCCCCGGGGGCTTTGCTGCGCCATGCGGATGAGCGTGTTGACGAAGCCCGGCACGCGATCCTGCTGCAGAAGCGTGTAGGCCGGGTGCGCGGCGCGAAAGGTATCCCAAAGCGAAAAGGTGGAATAGTTGTGCTCGCCCGCAGGCAGCTGGTGCACCTGCGCGTCCATGCCATGGTACTGCCCGTCCACGTCGTCAAACAGCGTGGGGCCGAGCGACATGTGGTAAAGCGCGGTGTAGAAAATATGCTTCTGCGCAGGGTCGGCGATCTCTACTGAAACGCGCGAAAGCTGGTCGCGCCACTTTGCCTGGGCGGCGGCTTTCGTTGCTCCGAAGTCCCAGCCGGGCTGCTCGGCGCGCAGGTTGCGCTCGGCGCCCGCGGCGCTGACGCCGGAGATGCCGGTGCGAACGAGAATGGCTTCGTTCGCAGCGGTGGAAAAGTGCAGCACGGCTTTCAGGTTTTTGCCGGTGAGCGGGCCGGCTTGCGTCGCGCTCTGGTCCACCGGCTGGTCGTCCGAGTACAGCACCACTTTCGTCGGCTGTTTTGAAACTTCCAGCGTGAAAAAGCTTTGGCGATTCGGACCCCATGCACGCTCGACATGACCGCCGGCGAGCCGGTCGGGAGAGGGCGCGCTCAGCTCCGCCGAGGTGACGGACGACTTGCCGTCGGTGAGGTAGCTGTGGCCGAGATCGACGATCAACCACGCGTCGTTGCTTGCGGGAAATGTATAGCGATGGAGCCCGGTGCGCTCGGTCGCAGTCAGCTCCACGTGCACCTGCGGATCCTCGAGCAGCACGGAATAGTAGCCGGGCTCGGCATGCTCGTCGGCGTGGCTGAAGCGCGAGCGGTATCCCCCGGCCGGGTTTTCGCGCGAGCCCGGTGTGAGCTTGACGGGGCCGGTGCCGGCCATCACGAGAAAGTCGAGCAGGTCGCCGCAGCCCGTGCCGCTCAGGTGCGTGTGGCTGAAGCCCATGATCGACGTGTCGGCTACGTGGTAGCCCGAGCACCAGTCCCAGCCATCGTTCATGGTGTCCGGGCTGAGCTGCACTGCGCCGAACGGCAGCGCCGCGCCAGGGAAACAGTGGCCGTGGCCACCGGTGCCGATGCGCGGGTCGACCCAGCGTGCGGGGTCGCCCGCGGCTTCGCCCGTGGGTGCTGAAAAAGCAGGGAGGCTGCGGGACGCGGCCGTGGCACACACCGCACCGGCGGCGCTTTGAAGAAAAGTTCTGCGAGATAGCATGGTTGCTCCGGCACCGTCTTTCGGCGCTTGGTATCCTTTCCAGTGTGAACCGATCAACAGCAAATGAGCAAACCGTGACCGAGCAAATCTGGGCAGGCGATGTGACGCGGCGCTTTGCCCTTCAAGCGGCTGGACTGGCAGCGGCCGGGCTGCTGGTCTCGCGAGCATGTTTTGCGTCGCAGGCGTTTCCCGACCGTCGCCCGCAACCGGCAGACCGGCGCTTTCGCTCGGAGGCGATAGAGCAGTACATACGCGAAACCCGAGTGCGAAT
>CAXTYP010000269.1:0-4031 GCA_964248435.1 uncultured Acidobacteriaceae bacterium
CCAGCGCCACCAGCATCACGGTCAGCACGAAGGGCAAGGGACTCGCGCCCGCAAACACGCTCAAGCGGTCGCCGCTCGCAATCGCCCCCACCTGCTGGGCATGCGGCCGCAGGTCACGCAGCAGCGAGTTCGCGACCGACGCCTTGTCGGCGATCAAAACCGGCCCCGCAAACGCCATCACCGCCAGCCCGAGGCAGCACCACTGCACCCGCAACCCCCGCCGCCGCGACAGGAGGAGCAGCACCGTGTCCCCGCCCAGCAGCAGCAGGAGCATCAGCAGCGGCACCGGGTGCGAAAACACGAGCAGCCCAAGCGCCACGGCATAGCCGCCCAGCGCGCCCCAGCTCCATTGCGCGTCGAGTCGCAGGTACAGCGTGTAGGCGAAGAACAAAACTCCGGCTGCGAAGCAAAAGTTCAAAAACCCCGAAAGGAGCGCCCAGCTGAGCAGCAACGGCAGGATCCACAACAAGACCGGCCCGGAGCCGCTGCCAAGCTGCCTCGCGAGCGCCCGAAACCCCAGCGCGTTCACCAGCAGGATGAGGAGAACAAAGCTCTTCTCCGCCCACTCCGGCGACATGACCCGCTCGGCGCCGCCCAGCCAGAAGTAGTGCAGCGCATACGGCTGAAGAAGATGGCGCACCGCGTAAACAGGCTCATACGCGCCGCCCGCATGCCCCGCCAGCGCAAACAGGATACGGGCGAAATAAACATGCATGGGCCCATCGCCGGACGGAAACACGGGCATCGCGCACACCGTGACCAACAACGCCGCCAGCCCAAGCCCGAACAAGAGGTCGTCGAGCCCTACGCGCGCACAGAGGCTCTTCCACCGATGGGGGAGATTTTGGCCTCTCGAGGCGCCCCGCGCTCTCGGGACACGCAGCGCGCTGGGGGTGCTCAAGGCTTCAACGGCCTGCGCGCGAAAAACCACAGTGAAAACGCCAGCAGCGCAAACATCAGCACGGAAACGCCGTCATGGTAGAGAAATGTATGTGGCACTCCCGGCAGCAGCGGTTGTCCAAACTTCGCCTCGTAGAGTTTCAGCACCACGCCCAGCAGCCCCACGATTCCCCCGGCTGCGATCAATCCGCTTGCATACAAAGACCCCGGGCTGATCTCGACCTCGGTTTCCGGGTCGGCAACAGTGGCCCGGTCCACCATCCACCGCACCACCCCGCCCACAAAAATAGCAAGCGTCGTCGCGATCGATAAGTACGACCCCACTGCGAACGACAGCGAGCGAATCCCCAGCAGCTCCACCGCGACCACCAGGAACACCCCCAGCAGCACCAGGCCCCACGGCAGCTGCCGCGTCAGGATGCCGTTGATCACCGTCGCCATCAGCCGCGCCTGGGGGGCCGCCGCCTTTTCGCTCCCGATTCCCTGGACCCACTGCACCTCGATGCGACCCGTCGCCGGGTTGAACAGGTATTTGCCGTCCGCGAGCTCGTGCGAGCCCAGCGCGTTCAGCAGGATGTACTGCCCACCTGTTTGCTCGCTCGCGCCCCCGCTGCCATTGAGTACGTGAATGCCGGCCCGGCTAAACCTTCCCTGGTCCTGCACGCCCTGCTGCGGCATGCTCAGGTTCCACGGCTTGTTCATCGCGTGGAACTCCTCCAGTCCCCGGTTCATCGCGTTCAGTGTTCCGCCAATGGCAAAGGTCGATACACACACGCCCACCATCAACGCCAGCTGCTGCTTCCACGGGGTCGCGCCCAGCAGGTAACCCGTCTTCAGGTCCTGCGAGGTATCGCCCGCGTTCGCGGCCGCGATGCACACCACGCTGCCGATCGTCAGCGCCAGCGCCGCAAACGCCGGTGCTGTCCAGCCTTTCACCAGAAAGATCGCCGAGGTCGCCATCAGTGTTGCGATCGTCATGCCTGAAAGCGGGTTGGCCGACGAGCCGATCAGCCCCACAATGCGCGACGACACAGTCACAAACAAGAACCCGAACACCACCACCAGCAAGGACGCCACCCCGTTCGCGAACAGGCTGGTCTGCGCCCCCGGCACCGGTTTAAACGTCAGAAACAAAAACATCAGCACCACCAGCAGCACCGACCCGCCACCCACCACCCAGCCCGGCAGGTCGCGGTCCGTGCGCGCTGCCGCCGTCACTGTTGCGCCCTTGCCCATGCTTCGCAAGCCGGATCGCAGCGCGCCCCCGATCGTCGGCAGGGTTCGCAGCAGCGTCAGCAGACCGGCGGCCGCCACCGCACCCGCCCCCATCGGCCGCACATAGGTCGACCAAAGCTCCGACGGGCTCATCGCCGCGATCGGCTTGGTGCCGGGGTAGAGCGGCCCCGGCAGGTGCGAGCCGAAAAAGTAGATCGCGGGCATCAGCACCAGCCAGGAAAACACCCCGCCCGCGAAAATCGTGCCCGCCACCCGCGGTCCAATAATGTAGCCCACGCCCAGGTACTCGGCCGTCGCATCGCAGCGGATCGCCGCGCCGCGCAACAAGTGTCCCGCGCCCCCATCCGGCTCGTAGTTCGGCGTGCCGGGCCACAGGCCCAGCAGGTTTTCATTCTGAAACAGCGCGTACACCCCGCCCAGTCCCAGGCCCAGAAACACGCGGCTCGCGAACGATCCGCCTTGTTCGCCCGCCAGCAGCACGTCCGCGCAGGCCGTCCCTTCCGGGTACAACAGCGTCCCGTGCTCCTGCACAATCAGCTGCCGGCGCAGCGGGATCATAAACAGCACCCCCAGCCAGCCGCCCAGCAGCGCCAGGCAAAAAATGCGCGCGTACTGGAGATCGAAGCCAAGAAAGATCAGCGCCGGCAGCGTAAAGATCACCCCGGCCGCGATCGACTGCCCCGCATTGCCGGTGGTCTGCACAATGTTGTTTTCAAGCACCGTCGCGCGGCCAAACGCCCTCAGGATCGAGATCGACAACACGGCGATGGGAATGGACGCACCCACCGTGAGCCCGGCGCGCAGCCCCACGTACACCGTCACCGCGCCAAAGATCAGCCCAAAAACCGAGCCCAGCAGCAGCGCGCGCAGCGTCAACTCCGGCCGGCGATCCCCCGGCGCCACAAACGGCGTCACTGTGTTTGCCACCGGGGAGGATGAGTGAGTCTCAATCATGCGCGGCAGGCCTCCGGTTCCATCCCGTTCCGTCCGGCTCGACACACAAGGGGGCCGGACAGAACTGAAACGGAGTGTACCAGCGGGCGCGCAAACCCGGCCTGGCGCATGCGGTTTCAGCCTTGGGACGTTGCCCGGGGCTCGGCAAAACGGAATCGTTTGAGGGTCGGCTATCCGGCCAGCGGCAAAATCTGTGCCTTGCCCGGGGCTCTTACGGCTTGCCGCACCCGCGGCTCCGGCCGGTCGGCATCGAAGCGGCGCACCCGCCGGTACCAGGCCAAGCCCATGATCAAAAACAAGGGCACCGTCATGGCGACGGCCCCCAGCCAGTTGCCCACCAGCTGCATGTGGTAGTGAAACACCAGCAGCGCGCTGACCGGTACGCCGATGCCCCAGGTGCAGCCCACCGAGGCTAGAAACGGCAGTCGCGTTTCGCCCATACCGCGCAGCGCTCCCTGCAGCACCACCTGTATGCCGTCCAGAACGCGGTACGACGCGCAGATATAAAAGATGGGAATCGTCGCCGCGATCACCGCGGCGTCATTGGTATAAACCCCGGCCCACAACCTGGGTGCCAGCAAAAACGAGACCGACGCCAGCAGCATCGCTCCGCCCGTAAGAGCCATGCTGGCATAACCGGCCCGGCGTACCTGCACCGCGTCACCCCGCCCCGCGCCCTGGCCTGTGCGCACGGCCGACGCCGCCTGGATCCCCAATGGCACCATGGCGCAAAACGCATTCAGGTCGATCACCACCTGGTTGGCCGCCAGCAGCGTCGCCCCCAGGGTACTGGTCAGCACGGTTGAAAAGCTGGCCAGCGACAGGTCGCCCAGCTGCTGCAACCCGATCGGCCAGCCCAGCCGGAACAGCGCGCGCAACCGTGCCCCGTCCGGGCGCCACGCGCCCGGACGCAGCTTTACCGGGGATTTCCGGAGGGAGAT
>CAXTYP010000270.1:0-4027 GCA_964248435.1 uncultured Acidobacteriaceae bacterium
GGGGGACGAGGAATCGGACACCTTCCGATGCCCTCCTAAACCAGGATGAACGCATCCGCGCCGCTTTTAACGAGGTGTAGGACCCGCAGGGTTATGCGTCGCTCAAGGCGCACATTCACCAGATCGATCTTCTGTTTCCCGACTGGCTGCACCTGGTGAGTCCGGACGGCGATCTGAAAGCCGTTACCAACCTGTACCCGGCACAGTTCTACTCGGTGGTAGACCACGCCGGCGTGCACGGGATCGATCCGCAAAATCAGGTGGACCATGTGATTGCCGCCGCCAAGGAGGACACCGAAGTCTTCCCGATGCTGAACGACTACAACACCGTTACCAACAAGTGGAACGGTGACATGGTGGCGGCGGTGCTCAAGGACCCAGTCGCTCGCGAGCGCCTCCACGTGCAACTGGACAAGCTGCTTTCGGCTCACCCGAAATACCGCGGCATCTGCATGGACCTGGAAGAGATTCCCGCGCCGGCTATGAAACTGTATGCGGCGTGGCTGCATGAGCTGCACCAGGATTTTGCCGCGAAGGGTTTGAAGTTGTACGTGAATGTCGCGTCAGAAGCGGACCCTGCTGCACTGCACGCGCTCGGCGCCGCGACCGATGGCGTCATCCTGATGAACTATGACCAGCATGAAGACACGTCCGCGCCCGGCCCAGTCGCCGCCCAGGACTGGTTTGAGGCCAACCTCGCGCGTGCTCTTAAGTCCGTGCCCAAGACCAAGCTGTTGTGCGCGATCGGCAACTATGGCTACGACTGGCAACAGCCCATCGACAAGAAGGGCCGCCAAACCTCCGACAAGGTGGAAGGCGTAGACGACGTGACGGTGCAGCAGGCCTGGGACCTGGCCGGCGACGCGGGAGCGACCGTGAGTCTGAACGGCGACGAGCTGAACCCGCACTTTGCCTATGACGACGTGGACGCGCATGTGCGCCACCAGGTGTGGTTTTTGGATGCCGTGTCGGCGCTGAACGAGATGCGTGCGGCGCGACAGATGGGACTGCGGACCTTTGCGCTGTGGAAGCTCGGCTCAGAGGACGGCTCGCTTTGGTCGGTGTGGGACCACCCTTCCGCCGCTAACGCGCCGGAAGCGCTTACGACGGTGCCGCCGGGCTCTGGCGTGGCGAACACTGGCGAGGGCGATATTCTGCGCGTGACCTCCACGCCGAAAGACGGCGTGCGGCAGGTATTTCTCGATTCGGAAAAGCAGACTGTGACCGACGAAAAGGTGACCGAGCTGCCGCAGCCTTACGGCCTGCACTATTACGGCTACCAGCCAAAGAAGCTGGCCTTGACCTTTGACGACGGACCGGACCCGACCTGGACGCCGCGCATTCTTGATGTGCTGAAGAAGTACCAGGTGCACGCCGCGTTTATGGTGATCGGCGAGGCTGCGCAGGACCACGTGGGGCTGTTGAAGCGTTACCTGCGCGAAGGTCACGAGATCGGCAACCACACCTTTACGCACCCTGATATTTCAGAAATTTCGCAGCGCCAGCTCAAGCTCGAGCTCAACCTGACGGAGCGGCTTTTCGGAGCGGAGCTGGGGGTGCAGCCGCTATATTTCAGGCCGCCCTACTCCATTGACCAGGAGCCCGACACGAACGACCAGGCCGCCCCTGCGTACATGATCCAAGGGATGGGCTTCACCATTGTCGGCGACAAGATCGACACGGACGACTGGGACGAGCACCCGCGCAAAACGCCGCAGCAGATCGTCGACCGGGTGCAGCAGCAGCTGGATGCCATGGTCGACCATGACGAATTCAAGGGCTCGATCATCCTGATGCACGACGGCGGCGGCGACCGATCTGCCACGCTGGCCGCGTTGCCCGTGTTGATTACAGAGATGCGCGCGCGCGGCTACGAGTTCGTGCCCGTGTCAGAGCTGATGGGCAAAACGCGCGCCGAGGTGATGCCTGCGCTTTCGCCGAAAATGTGGTGGCAGGCCCGGGTGGACCAGGCCGCGTTTTTCCTTTTCTCGTCGCTCAGCCATCTCGTGGTCTTTGTGTTCTTCGTGGGCGACGTTTTGATGAGCGGGCGCCTGCTGATCATCGGCGTTTGCGCGTTGATTGATCGCTTCCGCGTGCGCCGGACGCCGCCGGGTGAGTTCGCGCCGCAGATTGCCGTGCTGGTGCCTGCTTACAACGAGGAAACCGTGATCGTGCGCACGGTTCGTTCGGTATTGCGCTCGACCTACCCTCACCTGCGCGTTATCGTCATCGACGACGGCTCGTCGGACCGGACCCTCGTCGTGACGCGCGAAGCGTACCGGGCCGAGATCGCGTCCGGCCGCGTGACCGTGATGACCAAGCCGAACGCCGGCAAGGCGGAAGCATTAAACTTCGCGATTGAGCGCATTCACGAGGAGTTCTACGTCGGCATAGACGCCGACACGGTCATTGCGCCCGATGCCATCGGCAGGCTCGTCTGCCACTTTGCCGATGCGCGCGTGGCCGCGGTCGCCGGCAACGCCAAGGTGGGCAACCGCGTGAACCTTTGGACCCGCTGGCAGGCGCTTGAGTACATCACCAGCCAGAACTTTGAGCGGCGCGCGCTCGACCTGTTTGACGTGGTCACGGTGGTTCCGGGCGCGATCGGTGCCTGGCGCACAGCGGCCGTGCGCGCCGGCGGTTGTTATCCCGTGAACACCGTGGCCGAAGACGCCGACCTGACCATGAACCTGCTGGAGCAAAATTACAAGGTCATCTACGAGGACCGGGCGCTCGCCTTTACCGAGGCACCGACCACGGCGAGCGGGCTGATGCGGCAGCGTTTCCGCTGGTCCTTCGGCATTCTTCAGGCAGTGTTCAAGCATCGTGCCGCGGCTCGCACCAACCGCGCCATGGGGCTGTTTGCGCTGCCGAACATCCTGATCTTCCAGATCCTGCTGCCGCTTGTTTCCCCATTTATCGACCTGATGTTTTTGGCTGGACTGGTCAGCTACTTGTGGCAGCGCTACTTTCACCCTGAGGCCGCGAGTGCTGTCAATTTTGAAAAGCTGCTGCTGTACTTCGCGACGTTCCTGGTGATCGACTTCATCACGTCGGCGCTGGCGTTTTCACTTGAACGCCGCCACCCCAGCAGCAAGGGCGATGGCCTGCTGCTGTTTCATATCTGGCTCCAGCGGTTCTCGTACCGGCAATTGTTCTCGCTGGTGCTGTTCAAAACTTTGAAACGTGCGATTGACGGGCGGCCTTTCAACTGGGACAAATTGGAGCGGACGGCGAAGATGTCGAAGCAAACGGAAAGCATCACCGCGGGGGATTGATCTCCGTTGGCCCTGGCCGGCGGGACCGTTTGCGCAAGCATCGATGGGTGGCCCATGAAGTGGTCCCGAGCCGGGCAGGCGGTTTTGCTTTGCCCTCGCTTCGGATAGGCTTGCCCCATGTTCCTGCGTGTTTGTTTCCTCACCTGCCTTGTCGCTTCCACGCTCCACGCGCAAACGCCGGAAGCGAGCCGGGCGCGCGGCGCTTACGGACCGTTCCGCGCAAACAACGACTTGCTGAGCTACAAGCTCCGCGTCCGCGTCGATCCCGTCGCCCAGTCGATTGCGGGTGACAACCAGGTTCGCTTTCGCATGCTGACCGAAGGCAGCCGCATCCAGGTCGACCTGTACCCGGATTTGACCATTGACAAGATCCTGATGGACGGCAAGTCTTTGAACTACACGCGCGAGGGTGGCGCGGTGCTGATCGACTTCCCGGAACCCTTGCACACCGGCAACGAGGCTACAGTCGACGTGTTTTACTCCGGCCACCCGAAGCCGGTGGGTCGTTTCGGGGGCATCACCTTTGGCAAGGACTCGTCGGGCGAGCCGTGGATCGTGACCTCGTGCGAGGATGATGGATCGAGTATCTGGTGGCCGTCAAAGGACCAGTGGCGTGACGAGCCGCAGGACGGCATGGTGATTGAAGCCGAGGTCCCGGACGGCTTGACCGATGTTTCTAATGGCAAATTTGTCAGTTCAGAAAATCTCGGGCATGGCTACACGCGCTGCACCTGGCAGGTGCACTACCC
>CAXTYP010000271.1:0-4015 GCA_964248435.1 uncultured Acidobacteriaceae bacterium
AACCAGTACTACGCTCCGGGCTACGAGGATGTGGATCTGTCGATCTTCAAGGATGGACATATCACCGAAAAAGTCAGCGCGCAGTTCCGGGTAGAGATGTTCAACTTGTTGAACCACATCAATTTGGCACCACCCGATAACAGCCTCAGCGATGGTTCGTCGTTCGGTGTCGTCAATACAACCATTGGCAACTACACGGGCGCACCGGGCCTTGGCCCCGGTGAACCTTTCAACACGCAGCTCGCTTTGAAGATCATCTTCTGACGCAACCTGCGATACTACGGGTGGATGCGGTGCCCCGCCGCATCCACGTTTTGCTGTCCTCTCCATCTCGACACTTCACCCGGGTCATCGGAGCTCCATTCAAACATGAGTTTTTATTCAGGTCTCAGTCGTAGACAGTTTCTGGCCCGCGTCGGCGTGGCCGGCGGGTTCAACGCGGCATTTCTCACCATGCGATCCATGGGGCTCATGGCCCCGCCGGCCTCGCCCGCGGAGCCGTTCGCATTCCCGGCGGGTACGGGCAAAGGTGTGAAGGTCGTGGTACTGGGCGGCGGCATCGCCGGCCTTGTTGCCGCGTACGAGCTGCGCGCCGCCGGTTACGAGTGTACGGTGCTGGAGGCGCGCGAGCGCCCCGGCGGGCGCAACTGGACGGTACGCGGCGGCGACACCGTCGCGCTCGAGGATTTTCCCGGTCAAACTTCCTCCTGGGACACCGGCAACTACCAAAACGTCGGCCCGGCGCGGCTTCCTTCCATCCATGGCACCATCCTGGGTTACTGCCGCAAATTAGGTGTCGAGTTACAGGTCGAGGTCAACACCAGCCGGTCGACTTACCTGCAAAACGACAAGGCCAACGACGGCAAGCCCGTGGTGCAGCGGCAGGTCATCAACGACACCCGCGGCCATGTCAGCGAGCTCTTGATGAAGTGCATGAGCTCCGGCTCGCTCGACGCCGAGTTCTCAAAAGACGATCGCGAACGCATGCTTGCGTTTCTGCGCATGTATGGCTCGCTCGACGAAGCCGGGAAGTACACCGGTTCCGACCGGGCGGGTTATGTCAAACCGGCCGGCGCTGGCGACGACGCCGGTGTGCTGAGTCAGCCCATCGACATGCATACGCTGCTGGCGGAAGACTTCTGGCAGGGCATTCTTTTTGAAGAAGCCTTCGATATGCAGGCCACCATGATGCAGCCGGTCGGCGGCATGGACCGCATCCCGTATGCTTTCGCAAAATCACTCGGCGGCATGGTGCAGTACGACTCGCCCGTCACCGAGATCCGCAAAACAGCCAATGGCGTGCGCATCGCTTACACGCAGGGTGGCAGCCCAAAGCAGATCGAGGCTGCCTACTGCATCTGCGCGCTGCCGCTCACCATTCTCCGCAAGGTTCCCAACGACTTCTCCGCGCCGTACAAAAAGGTGATCGACGAGTGCGCCTACTCGCACGCTTATAAAGTCGCGTGGCAGAGCCGCCGCTTTTGGGAACAGGATTACAACATCTACGGCGGCCTTGAGTTTGTCAGCCAGGGTTGCAGTCCGATCTGGTTTCCTTCGGCCGGGCTTTTCACGCCCACCGGCGTGCTGGTCAGCGGCTACACTGACGAGCGCAACTCACCTTTCGGCAAGCTGAGTCTGCAGGAAAAGCTCGACGAAAGCCGCAAGTCCATAGAGCGTCTGCATCCCGGCCACGGCAAGGAGCTCGAAAAGCCGATCTATGTCGGCTGGGGCTATGTGCCGCACAACCAGGGATCATGGATCGCCTCCTACGGCCCTGGGCAGGACCGCGCCCCTGGTGCGTTGACGACGCGTACGGGCATGCCGGCGCACCCGGCCGCCGCGCAAACGCAAACCAATCCCGGCTACGAGGTCCTGATTGCTCCAGACGGTCCCATCTACTTCGCCGGCGACCATGTGAGCCATATCGTGGGCTGGCAGGAGGGCGCGGCGCTCAGTTCGCAACGCGCCGTCCGCATGATCGCCGACCACTCTGCCGCGCGACTCGCGGCGTCTGCCACGAACCGCGCCTGAAAGCGAAACATACAGAAGGAGCAAGTCTCATGAAACACAAACTTCCAATCGTTGCAGTCCTGGCGCTCGCTGCAAGCGCAGCCCCGGCGCAGCTCGTCGTGAAGCACCTGCAGCCGAATGAAAAAAGCCCGATCGCCAATGGCGTTTGGGCCGGAGACACCCTTTATCTCAGCGGTCAACTGGCCTCGCCCATTACCCCGGCCGACCCCGCCAAGAACACCGAGGCCGTCTACGGTGACACCAAGACCCAGTCCACGTCGGCGCTGAACAAGATCCAGGCGCTGCTCAAGGAACAAGGTCTCGACATGAAAGACGTCGTCAAGATGACGGTGTTTCTCGCGGGCGACCCAGCCAAGGGCGGCAAGCTCGACTTCCCCGGCCTCCAGGCCGCTTACACGCAGTTCTTCGGCACGGCCGAGCAGCCCAACAAGCCGGCCCGCAGCGCGTTTCAGGTCGCCGCTCTTGCGGCTCCATGGGCGCTGGTCGAGATTGAAGTGATCGCGGTGCGGTCTAAATAGGGCTGCTCAAACAAAAGCCCGCGCTCACCCGCGCGGGCTTCTGCATCTCCGGCAGGGCTAAGACAAGCATTCCCAGGCGAGAAAAGCGGAAGTCCATCTTCGAGAGATCGAATCGGGGAATACCGGCACGGATTAGTGCCGAGAGAAGGATTTATAAAAGTAATGGAGGGCCGGCCCGGCATCAGTCAGTCGCGGCAGGTTCCCAGAGCTCCACTCGATCTCTTCCGGGTCGGTGATCCAGCCGAACTTTCCGAGGTCGCCATAGCTTTCGCGTTTGGGGATCGACCGTGACACCTTCTTCGATCAAGCGATCCAGCACCGCATCGAGGTCATCCACCTGCCGAGTCGCCGCTCGTACCACTTATACAAGGCTCCCGGATCATCCGCTCGCAGAAACATACCGCCAAAGCCAGTGATGGAAGGCACGGAGTCTCCTAGAAGTTACTTGCCGGGCAGTCGGGCGTACGTTGCTGCCCTTTAATCCTCGTGGTTACGACAACATCCGGCTGCGATTTGTCCCCGCGCGCGGCCCGGTCGCGACCGTCGTCGAAGGCCCGCTCATCACCTCGTGGAACGCCGTTTGAAACTTCGCCATCTCGGGTTGTGTGCCGACCGTGATGCGCACGGAGGTCGGCATGATCGGCCATACCCGCCCGATATACACGTCGCGGCTCGCCATCGCCGCCATCACGTCGTGCCCGGGCCGGCCCGTGTCGATCATAAAGCAATTGCTTTCGGACGGAATGAACTTGTAGTTGTTGGCAGTCAACCAATCAAACGTTTGCTGACGAATGGCCGCGTTCGATGCCTTGCGCTGCGCGATCAGCTCCGGCTGCTCCAGGCTCGCGGTGGCCGCGGCAACAGCCATGATGGGCATGGCGTTCATTCCGTAGTAGCTCAACTTTTTCAGCAGGTCAGGCCGCCCCACCGCCAGCCCGCAGCGCACCCCGGCCATGCCGTACAGCTTTGAAAACGTCCGCAGCACGATCACATCCTTGTCCGCCTTGACCAGGTCGAGCGAGGGCGTCGCGTCCGAAAAGTGAATGTAGGCTTCGTCGATCAGCAGGATCGACCCCGCGGGCTTGTGCTCCAGCGCATACTCAATCTGCTCGCGCGGCGTGGTGGTGCCGGTCGGGTTATTCGGGTTGCAGATGTAAAAGACCCCACCTTGCGGCGCGGCTGCGATCATGCCTTGGACATCGTGCGCATGCGTCGCGGTCAGCGGCACCTTGATCACCGGTGACTTATTCAGCGAGGCCGCATACATGCCCGCCTCGTAACCCGGGTCGGCCGTCACATACGCCCGCTGCGGCGAGGTGAAAGCAAGCACGCTGTAGTGCAGCGGCTCGCTCGACCCCGCGTAAACAGCCACGTACTCGGGCTTCAATCCTTCCTGCGAGGCAAAGGTGCTGGCCAGCTTTGCCGTCAAATCGCTGTCGTAGCGGCCGCCCTCGTGCACCAGGCTC
>CAXTYP010000272.1:0-4010 GCA_964248435.1 uncultured Acidobacteriaceae bacterium
GGTTTTTTTCAATACACCCCAGGCCCCCCCCCACCTCCCTTGTTTTCGCGGGGTTCCGCGGGCACAATCCCGCCATGCGGGGCTCCACGCCCCCCCTCCCGCCACTCCCCCCGTTCAAGCTGACCCCCTACTTCCAGACCCGTGTCTGGGGGTTCAACGACCTGCGGCCCTGGTTTGACCACGAGGTGGGGGAGGGCGGCGAGCCGGTGGGCGAGGTTTGGCTCACCGGGCCCAAGTGTTCAGTCGCGACCGGCCCGCTCGCGGGGCAGAATTTCTCCGACACGGTGCGGAGCAACGCCCAGGCGATCCTGGGCCCGGCGTTTGCGCGGGAAGGCGAGTACCCCTTGCTGATCAAAGTGTTGTTTCCCCGCGAAAAGCTCAGCGTGCAGGTGCATCCGGACGATACCCTGGCCCAGCAAAAAGGAGAGCCGCGCGGCAAAACCGAGTGCTGGTACGCGCTGGAAGCGAAGCCGGACGCGCAGGTCGCGCTTGGTTTCAAGCCCGGCGTCAGCCCCGAGGCGGTGCGCGCCGCTGTCGCCGCCAACACCATGGAGCAGCTGCTGAACGCCGTGCCGTTGGCCGCCGGCGACATGGTTTACGTGGACGCGGGTACCGTCCATGCCATCTGGCCCGGCTCGGTGATCCTTGAAACCCAGCAAACTTCGGACACTACCTACCGCTTGTACGACTACGGCCGGCCGCGCGAGTTGCATGTCGATGCCTCGCTCGAGGCCATGCGGGTTGAGACCGGGGCCGGCAAGATCGCCTCAAAGCCGGGCCTGCGTGGTGAAACCGTGGTTGTCGATGAGCACTATTTCCGCGTAGAGCGCTGGGACGACGCGATCGCCGGGCTGAGCGCGGCGGCGGCAAGCGACGGCGGCCCGCAGTTGTTGTTTGTGGCCGGCGGCACCCTGCGCGTGGAAGGTGACGGCTTCGAGCCGTTTGAGCTGGGCCGGTGCGAGCTGGCCGTGATTCCCGCCCACTGCGCTTCCTGGGTGGCCCGCGCCGCGACCGGCAGCGGGGCTCAGGTGATGCGTATGGTGCCGCAAGGAGCGTCGGTCCAGGCGGCCGCCGAGCTCGAAAGCGCGCTGGCCTAAACAATCCACGCTTTGAGCCGATAAGAATACCGGAGACCAACTGCACATGGCAGCTACCGAACAGTTTCGCCCTATCATCCTGGCCGGCGGCAGCGGAACCCGCTTCTGGCCCCGCAGCCGCAAGGCCCGTGCCAAGCAGGTGCTTGCGCTGGACGGGGAACGGACGATGATCCAGCGCACGGTCGACCGGCTGGGTACGCTTTCGACCCATAAGGACGTTTGGGTGATCACCAACGGGCTGTTGTCGCCCGAAATCTGCGGCCAGCTGGACGCCATTCCCGCGGGCCAGATCGTTTGCGAGCCGGTTGCCCGCAACACCGCGCCTGCCGCGGGCCTCGCGGCATTTCTCGTCGAGCGTGAGAACCCGGACGCGATCCTCGGGATGTTTCCCGCCGACCACGTGATTGCGAATGAACCCGCTTTTACCGCCGTGTTGCGCCGGGCCATCCATATCGCGGCTTCCGGTGAAAACATGGTCGTGCTCGGCATCAAGCCCACCCGCCCTGAAACCGGTTACGGCTACATCGAGACGGGCGAAACGGTGCCCTCGGGTGAGCGCCGGGTACGACGTTTTACCGAGAAGCCCAATGCCGAGCGCGCCGAAGCCTTCCTTTCCGCCGGCAACTACTGGTGGAACTCCGGCATTTTTGTCTGGAGCGCCCGCACCCTTGCGAACGCGGTCCGCGAGCACCTGCCCGAGACCGCGCCCATGCTTGAAACCATCGCCGCTGCCCACGGCACACCGCAGTTCGAAGCCGTGTTCGCCGAGCTGTACCCATTGTGCGAAAACATCAGCGTCGATTACGCGATCCTGGAGCCGCGCTCGGCCAAGGGCGAGCATGGCTCCAACCTGTTCTGCCTGGAAGCGGACTTCGGCTGGAACGACCTGGGGTCCTGGGCAGCCTTGTACGAGCACCAGCTGGAGCTGGGCGAGCACGTGGACGCCCACAAAAACGTGACGGAGACCGCGGGTTTTCTGGCCGTCGATGCCCAGGGAAACTACGCCTTCAGCAAAAAGAAGTTTGTGTCGCTGGTGGGCGTTCACGACCTGGTGGTGGTGGAAACCGAGGACGCCATCCTGGTGACCACGCGTCACCACTCGCAGGACGTCGGCAAGGTCGTAAAGACCTTGCTGGCCGATGGAAAAACAGAACTGGTTTAAGGGCGACCGGAAGGCAAAGGAGACACACACAGGTGGGAGCGGAAGCGATCAAGTTCGGCACGGACGGCTGGCGCGGCATTATTGCCGAGGATTTCACCTTTCCCAACGTCCGCATCGCGGCCGCTGCGATCGGCACCTACCTGCTGCGCGAGGGAGCGGCGGAAAAGGGCGCGGCCATCGGCTACGACACCCGCTTCGGCTCGCGTGCCTTTGCACAGGCCGTCGCGCAGGTGCTCGCCGGGGCCGGCATCCCGGTCCTGCTTTCGGACCGCATCACCCCCACCCCGGCGCTTTCGCTCGCCGTGCGCGACCGCGGGCTCACGGGCGGCGTCATGATCACCTCCTCGCACAACCCTTTTCAATGGAACGGGGTCAAGTACAAGGCCTGGTACGGCGGCTCCGGCAGCCCCGGCATTATGAAGGAGATCGAAAGGGAACTGGGCACGGCGCTGCCGACGGGCGCGACCGCCGCAAGGGTCGAAGAAGCCGACTTCGTTTCGCCTTACATCGAGAAGATACGTGCCTTTGCCAACCTCGAAGCCATTCGCAACGCCGGGCTCAAGTTTGCGGTGGACTGCATGTATGGGTCCGGCCGGGGCGTACTCGCCGGCATCTTGACCGAGCTCGGCGTCGAGCACGTGGAGATTCGCGCCGAGCACAACCCGCTTTTTCCCGGTATCAACCCCGAGCCCATTGAGCCGCACATCGACGCCCTGAAGGCTGCCGTGACCGAGAACGGCTGCCAGGCCGGCTTTGCGACCGATGGCGACGCCGACCGGCTGGGCGCGGTCGATGAGCATGGCAACTTTGTCGACCCGCACAAGATCTTCTCGATCCTGCTCCAATGGCTGCTGACCACCAAGGACTGGCCCGGCGGCGTGACCCGCGCCTTCAACACCACTGGCATGCTCGACCGTATCGCCGCGAAGCACGGTCGCAAGCTGTGGGAGCACGGCATCGGCTTCAAGTTCATCTGCGATCTCATGCTGGAGCAGGACATCCTGATCGGCGGGGAAGAGTCGGGCGGCATCGGCATCAAGCGCCACCTGCCCGAGCGCGACGGCCTGCTGAACGCCCTGCTGCTTGCGACCGTGATGGCGGAACAGAAAAAGACCTTGGGCGAGCTGGTGCAGGCCTTGCAGGACGAGTACGGCGAACACCAGTACGGCCGCATCGACCTCCACATTGCCGACGACCTGAAAAACGCGACGATTGCGAAAGCCAAAGCCGGGGCAGCCGAGTTCGCCGACAAGGGCGCAACTGCTTTGAGCTTTGCCGGGATGCCGGTGGAGCGCGTGTCCACTCTCGACGGCATCAAGTTCTTCCTCAAAAACCCCGAAGCCGCGACCAAGCCCAATGCCGCCGAAACCTGGCTCCTGCTCCGCGCCTCCGGCACGGAGCCCTTGCTGCGCATTTACTCGGAGTCCTGCTCGAAGAAGTCGGTGAACAGGCTGCTGGAGGCGGCGCGGGCGTTTGCGATGGGGAGTCTTGGTCCAACGTCGAGTTAGCTCTAGCGAATGTTCGAATTAAGCATTTGAGGCCAACTTAAAATGAACATAAAAGAAGAGCGTAAACATGTCTCACTAGGCATACTTAGTGCGTTGCTTGTGATTGCTTTCTGTTTACATCTTACTGTTCTACAGGCAGAAATAGGTCTTAGCCTGCCGCAATCAAGAAAACTTCGTTCTCTTAGCAGGCTAGAAGCGGTCTCATAAATACCTCAGCAGGATTTTGAGGCAGCCGAGCTGGAC
>CAXTYP010000273.1:0-4001 GCA_964248435.1 uncultured Acidobacteriaceae bacterium
ATGCCGCCCTGCGCGCAAACGGAGTGCGAGCGCTTGACCGGGACGATGGAAAACAGGTCGACCTTGCCGCCGGCTTCGGCGATCTTGATCACGGCCGACAGGCCCGCGAGCCCGCCGCCGACCACGATAATCCTGGGTGCTGCTGCTGCCATCAGAAATGCCTCAGTCTCTCAATCCTTAGTGTGCGCCTGCCCGAGGGGTGCTGTCGCCTGCGTGCCCTCGGTGATTTGCGCAGGGGTTAAATCAAGTGGCGCGTTCCGGTATTTCGGCTCCACAAACGCCCACATACTCGCGAGACCAATCGCGCACAGCAGCAGCCCGGCGACCCCGCAGGCCCAACCGAAACCGCGACGTGCCCGGTCGCCCGGCGTGATGCCCCACTTGGCCGCGAACAGCCAAACGCCGTACGCGAAGTGGTAGCAGGTCGCGATCATGGCGATCGCGTAAATGGCAAACATCCAGGGGTGCAGCAGCTCGGCCTGCACCTTGTGGAAAGCAGCGCCCGGGTGCTCGGGCAGGCTGACACCCGCGAATCGCTGCCGGTAGACGTGCTGGACGAGGTAGGCGAGCGCGATGCCGCCGGTCCAGCGCTGCGCCGTGTACAGCCAGTTGCCGGCCCATGGATAATAAACGACGTTGGAACGGCCGCGCAGCCAGATGTACATGCCGTAGAGCGAGTGGTAAAGCAGCGGCAGAAAGATGAACACCCATTCCAGCACGCGCACAAACGGCAGGGCATTGAGCCACTTGACCTGCGCGGCATAGGCGGCCGGGCCCTTCAGCGCTTCCCAGTTGGAGACGAGGTGCTCAATTAGAAAGGCACCGATGGGCACGATGCCGGTGAGCGAGTGGAGCCGGCGCAGCAGGAAGGAGTGACCCTCGCCGGCGCGCAGCGGCTGCACCCCGCGACCGCGTGTGCCTTTGCGCGCGCCCGACGAAGGCCCGGAGACCGGTTGCTGAACAGTTGTCGCCATGGGGAAGGACGGAGCTCCTGCGGCTGGCCCGGCGGCGCTGTTTTTTCCGCAAAGCACGGGGCCAACCCCTGATTATCCTTGCGCATCCTCGCGCAAGTCAAGATACTCGTGCAGAATGCTTACGGACGCGGTGGCCCCGATGCGGTTGGCACCCGCCGACGCCATCCTGACCGTGTCGGCGAGGGAGCGAATGCCGCCCGATGCCTTGACCCCGCAACGGTTGCCCACCAACGAACGCAGCAGCCTGACATCGGCCACCGTCGCACCGCCGGTGGAGAAACCAGTGCTGGTTTTCACGAAGTCCACCTCCGCGTTGATGCACAATTCGGCGGCCACCTGCTTTTGCTCCGCGCTCAGCACGCATGTTTCCAGGATGACTTTGAGCGTGGCCCCTCCTCCATGCACGATTCGCGCCACTGCCTCGATCTCGTCGGCAACGGCAGTCCAGAATCCGGATCGCGCGGCGCCGATCGAGAGCACCATGTCGATGTCGCGTGCGCCTGCCCGGACCACCGCCAGGGCTTCGGCCTGTTTCGTTTCCTTCAGCGAAGCCCCGTGCGGAAACCCGACAACCGTGCCCGTGCGAACGCCGGAACCGTTGAGCTCCAGCGAAACCGTGCGCACCCAGTAAGGGTGCACCATGGCGCAGGCAAAGCGGTGCTCGGCGGCCTCGGTCGCCAGCCGTCGTACGTCCGCGTCGGTCGCCTCGGGCCGCAGCAGCGTGTGATCCAGTGCGCCGGCCAGCGACTCGGCCGTCGGAAACAGGGCCAGCGCTTGCCCTCGCTCCAGCTGCGAACGCTCGCCGGATGCGGCCTGCTCCTCGTCACGATACATGGGGCATTCTCCTTAAGCGCTCTTGCAGATCAGAGACCGTCCGGGGCTTCGGGCAGCCTGCAGATATCCGGGAGGTTGCGGTAGCGCTCCGCGTAGTCCATACCGTAGCCGACCACGAAGTGGTTGGGAATCTCGAAGCCGACGTAGTCTGCCTCGATGGGTTCGATACGGCGCGAGGGCTTGTCGAGCAGGGCGGCGACCCGCAGCGAGCGTGGGCGATGTTGTTGAAGGACCTTGCGCAGGAACGACAAAGTCAGGCCGGTGTCCAGGATGTCCTCGACCAGGATGACATTTTTGTCCTCGATCGACTCATCCAGATCCTTGATGAGCTTGACCTGGCCGCCGGAAGTGGTGCCCTTGCCATAGCTGGAAACGGCAACAAAGTCGAAGGTGCACTCAGCGTCGATCTGCCGTGCCAAGTCTGCCAGGAAGACAGCCGCACCTTTTAAAACCCCGATCAAAACGAGGGGCTGGCCGGCAAAGTCCTGCGTGATGGTCGCGCCCAAAAGGGCGACCCTGGCCGCTATCTCGGTGGCTGAGAACAGGACCGGCGGCGGGGAGAGGTTTGACGTCATTGGCAAGTCCTGACGGCATGTTAAGCCGGGATGAGCATTTATACAGCAGGGTAGATCACTACACCCAACGTCCGAAACCGTACGCTGAGGAAACGTTGCGCAAACCTGGTGCCAGGCGGACGGCAATCGAAATGATCTTTCGCAACTCGTTCTGCTGGCCTTGGGGCCTTCCCGGAATCATTGCATACATGTTAGTTTGCGCAAGGTTGCCTGAGGAGACCCCCGGTAAGCATCGCGGCAGTTTGGCGCCTTCGGATGCTGGTCTATTCTTGTGTCCGCAAATGCCGTTTCGCGAAAGTAGAGTTCGCTGCTGAATGGAAGGGACGTATGCTGTGTGAAATAACCGGCTCATCCAAGCCCGGTAGGTAAGCACAAGGACACCATGAACATCCAATCGTCCCCCTATGAGCTGGAAGGTGTTTTGAGTCGCCATGATCGGTGCGCTGGCGCTGCTTTACGGGCTCGGCGTCGTCCTTTCGACCAGGGCTCTTCACCGGCTTCCTCAAGGCAAAGAGGTTGGCCCAGGCGGTCAGCCGTACCCGCCATGGACCGCCGTTCACTTCGCCGCAGCATTGATCTTCGCCGTGCTGGCCCTGCTGCAACTCGTCTCTGCATCTAGGCGCCGCTATCCCGCACTTCATCGATATTCCGATCGTGCAGCAGTTCTTTGCAGGCTCATCGCTTGGATTCAGGTGCGTTGATTCCCTTCGCCCTGGTCCCGCCTCGGCCTTTTCTGGAGCGCCTCTGGAACGCCTCTACATCGTCCTTTTTTTCGCGGGCGCCGCCTTGTTCCTGCTCCTGCGCTTCCGTGCGGCCAAGTGCCATGACTACACCAGCCACCGGGCCTGGATGGTTCGCGCAGTCGCTTCCGCAGGTGCTGTGGTGACTCAGCGAAGCGTTTTCCCGATCCTGATCGCTACGTTCGGCTTTCGGAGTGACTCTGTGTTCTGGACAGAGTTTGTGGCAGCCTTCGCGCTTGGCTGGGGAATCCACCTGGCGTTAGCAGAGGTTTGGCTGCACCGGACATCCTCAAGGTCGATACAAGCAGCCGAAGCAGTCGCGCTTCCGCTTTCCACTCCGTGGCAGCAGCACTAAACCCCACAGCGTCGGCTTCTTGGAAGCTTCGAGCCTGCAGTGAGGTCAAAGGTACCCGGGCACTTGTCGAATCTCGCTTCTGACTCTTCCGAGACCCATTGTGGACTTTTGGAACGAAACGCCGTTCGTGAACCTTTTTTGTCGTCTGGTGGAGTGATGATGCGGGCGCCCTTGAAGCGCAGGACGCCCGGCTATAGTGAAGGAGCATGCTTCCTTACATCCACATCTGGCATTTTGCGATGCCGACCTTCGGCATCATGCTGGTGTTCGCTGCGTTGAGCGCCGGCTGGATACTGCACCGTAACCTGGGCCGCTACCGGATCGGTGCCGATGCGGTCGAGATCATTGCCGTCGCGACGATTGCCGGGGTGCTGGGCGCAAAGCTGTGGCACGTGTTGCAGGAGCCGGCGGTGCTGATCGCGCATCCGGCGGTGTTGCTCGATCGCGCCGGGCTGGCCTGGTTCGGCGGGCTGGTCGGCGGTGTCGGCGCGCTCATGTGGCAGGCGCGCGGGGCGGGTCTGCG
>CAXTYP010000274.1:0-3976 GCA_964248435.1 uncultured Acidobacteriaceae bacterium
GCGGGGAAGGTGCGCGCATGGTGGTAAAAAAGCCTTCCGGCCACAGCGTCGAAGCGGCCGGGTCTTTGACCGATCCCATCAATAAAGTCTTCCGGAAAAATTCGTTCTTTCGGTTTAACCCCTCCCGGGGCAAGACCCGGGTGCAGACCCTCTTTTTTTCCCGTTTTCCAACCTCCTTCCGGGCCCCTTTCGGAAACCGCCAGTACATCGAAAGCGTGCAGATCACCATGGCCGAAAATTTCGGCATCCAAGGTCGCGGCGGCTTTTACGACGGCGTGGGCGCCATCCGCGACGTGGTGCAAAACCACCTGATGCAGCTGGTAAGCAACATCGCGATGGAGCCGCCGCCATGCCCGGACGTTGAGGCCCTGCGTGAAGAGCGTGTCAAGGTGCTCAAGAGTATCAAGCCGATCACGGCGGATGACGTGGTGCTGGGTCAGTTTGACGGCTACCTGGATGAACCCGGAGTGAAGGCGAACTCCAACGTGGAAACCTACGCGGCGATGCGGCTCAACATCAACTCGTGGCGCTGGCGCGATGTTCCATTTTTTATCCGGACGGGCAAGCTGCTGAGCAAGACGGCGACCGAGATTGTGGCCACCTTGCGGCAGACCCCGGCCGTCTTTTCGGACAAGCTGACGCCGCAGAATTATGTGCGGTTCCGCCTGAGCCCGGAGCCGGTGGTGGCGATCGGCGGATCCATCAAGGAAGCGGGCGATGCGCTGCGCGGCTGCATGGTGGAGCTGAAGGCTTCGCAGCAGTTCGGCAGCAACGACCTGCTGCCGTACGAGGAGCTGCTGGAAGACGCCATGCGCGGCAACCCGGTGTGGTTTGCACGCGAGGATTACGTCGAAGAAAGTTGGCGGCTGCTGGACCCGCTGCTTCGCGACATGCCCAAGGTGCACACCTACAAGCCGGGGACGTGGGGACCGGAAGCGGCCAACGAGCTGGTACGCAACGTGGGCGGCTGGTCGAACCCGGTCTAACGTGGCCCGGCATAATGTGGCCCGGTATAACGTGCCCCCGGTCTAGAGTGCGGGGGCGGGGGACCGGGCTGCCGGCCGCCCGGCTAGCCGTTCGAGCTGACCCGCCACTCCGCAAGCGTGGCGGGGTAACGATCACGACCACGGTCAGGATCAATCGACAGCGCGAGCTCGCGGACGCTGCCCAGGTTGAGGGTGTAGACTTCGCGTTGCTCGGTCGACCCGCCGGGGCTGAAGTTCCAGCCCTGCCGCACAATCTCGCGCTCCGTACCGTCGGCCAGGCGAGCCCTCAACGCCCACTCCTGGGTGCGTTCGTGCTCCGCATCGACGCAGTGCAGCAGAACCTGCGCGATAAGAAGCGGGGCGTCAAATCGCAACACAAGCCGGGCTACCCCGGGGAACGCGGCCTGCCAAGGGCGTGAGCTGCCCGGAGTGAAAACGCCTTCCACGGGAAAACCGTCGGCTTCGGAGCTGACCTCCACTTGCGCGAGTGTTTCAAGGTCGAGCCACTTGCCCCCTGTGCTCCCGGCACCGCCGGAAACGGCCCCGGTGATCTGTTTGCGCATGCTGGTTCTCCTTTTGTGCTGCGGCTGGCAGGCTAGCATTCGTTAGATGTCCGCCGGCGCCGGCCGCCGCGGCGCTCAGGTTAAAAGACGTGGAGCCACATGAGCAGGGCGACCAGCAGCAACAGCGTGCCGATCCCACCGGCGCCGTAGAAGCCCCAGTTGCGGCTGTAGGGCCAGGCGGGCAGCGAGCCGGCCAGCATCAGCACCAGGATTGCGATCAGGGCGTCAACAATCATGCGGCGCCCCCGGTGAGCGTGCGCCGGCTTGTGCCGGACCGATTGCGCCGGTCCCCGGCAAACTCGCGAGCTCTCGTGCCCGCACCAGAACCTTGAGCAGCATGGGCGCGGTGAGGCGTCCGGTGTTCGTGTTTTGCAGCGAAGGGTGAAAGGTCGCCAGCAGAAAACCGCCGCCCGGCAAAGCGTATTCCGCTCCGTGCGCAAACCGGTACGCACTTCGGCGCTCGATGCGGCCGGTTCGCCCGAGCCACTGCGTGAAGCCGTCGAACGCGATCCTGCCGAGCGCGAGCACAACACGCAAGCGGGGCAGCAGTGCCAGCTCCTGGTCAAGGTAAGGAGCACAGTGGGCGAGTTCCTCGGCCACGGGTTTGTTACCGGGCGGGGCGCAGCGCACGACGGAAGTGATAAGGACGTCGCGGAGGCGCATGCCGTCGTGGCGCGAAGTGGCCTGCGGCTGCGATGCAAAGCCGGCCTCCCACAACAGCGGGTACAGAAACGCGCCGGAACCGTCGCCGGTAAAGGGGCGGCCGGTACGGTTGGAGCCATGCGCGCCCGGGGCGAGACCCAGCAGCAGGACGCGAGCGTCCGGATCGCCGAAGCAAGGCACGGGTTTACCCCAGTACTCCTCGTGGCGGTAGGCGCGGCGTTTTTGCAGGGCGATGCTTTCGCAATAGGTTCGCAGGCGTGAACAGCGCTCGCATTGAACGACACGGGCATTCAGCTCCGCCAGGCTGCCGGGGCGGCCGGGCGGGTGTTGTTGTGCAACGGGGGCTGGTTTCGGCGCGGGGCGAAGGACGGAGTTGGGCATCCTGCCACTATCGTAAAGCGGCAAGCCGGTCGCTGACAGCGGGCGATGGCCCCGAAGGGGTGCCGAGAAGAAGCGATCCTTCGCGGTCTCCGCATCGTGCCGCCGGGCTGGCGCATCGTAGTAGGGGTTCAAGCAGACTTCACTGCGTCCATTCAATCGACTCCTATGCTCCCGAGGGAACCGCCCTTGCCGATCTTCTGCTTTCGCCGCACCCCTTCCCTGCTGCTTGCCGCCGCTGCGCTGCTGCTGCCCGGCTGCAAACAGCATGTGCATCCTTCGAGCGACCCCGGCCCCCGGCCGCTCGTAACCGACACCGCGGTGCAGGTTGGGGGCGAGGACGTGGTCACGCTGCGGCACGCGGCGGCGGTGGACTCAACGACCCCGCAGTTTGTTTCGGCGACCATTCTGCCGGGCCGCGGCTTCAACCTGTTTCAGGTAACGGCCAACCTGCCCGGCACCGGCGAGATCTCGGTGCTGGCCTCGCCAGGCATCGGGGAAGCTGCCAGCAAGCTGAACGGCGGTCCGGGGGACGAGTTCGGACAGGCCAGCTTTGGTTTTGGAGGCGCGTTCCTGGTCCCTTATCCGAACCGCATCCTGGGGCAGCTTTCGCCGGACGGGAAAACCGTGACCACCACCTGGCAAGGGCAGACGATCACGCTGCCGGCGGATTTCGCGGGCAAAAAGCCGGGCGCCCGCAAGCATTCCATTCACGGGCTGATCTTGAACAGCAAAATCGACAATGTGCAAAAGATCACCACCGCCGATGGTGAAACAGTGACGGGCATCCTCCACGCCGGCAACTTCGGCGGGCACTGGTTGTCAAGCACCGACCTCCTGTTTGCGATCTCCCTGTCGGGTGACGCGGTAGTCGCGACCATTACGGCGAAAAACGTCGGCAATGCCGCTGAGCCCATGGCTATCGGCTGGCACCCCTACTTTGCCATCCCGAGCGGCGATCGCGCCCAGGCACGCCTCCACATACCGGCGGCGCAGCTGGCCACAGTCAACAACTACGACGATGTGTTTCCTACCGGGCAGTTGAAGCCCGTGGCCGGCACGCCGTATGACTTCAACGCGCCGGGGGGCAAAGCGCTGGGGCAGCAGTTTCTGGATGACAACTTTTCCACCCTGTCGCGTACCGATGGCGCGGTGGACGTGGTGTTGACGGATCCCGCGTCCAAGTACGGGATCAAGATCGAAGGGCTGTCGCCCGAGATCAAAACGGTGCAGGTGTATGCGCCGCCGACCAAGGAGTTCGCGGCAATCGAGGAGCAGTTCAACTTCGCGGACCCGTTCGGGAGCGAGTGGCACAATCACGGGCGCGAGGCCGACACCGGCATGGTCACGTTGCAGCCGGGCCAGAGCGTGACGTGGAAGGTGCGG
>CAXTYP010000275.1:0-3955 GCA_964248435.1 uncultured Acidobacteriaceae bacterium
GGCGCAGGCGGGCGGCGGCAGTGGCTCCTCCTTTGCCCTGCCGGGCGGGCGGGAGTTCGACTTCAACTGGACCAGGCCGGGCTTTCCCGGCACAGTCATTGTCGGCAAGTTCCTGCCGCCGGTGACCGAGGCCGGTTCGCCGAACATCCGGGTGTATACGACCGCGGCACACGCGAGCTCGGCCCCTGCCTACGCGGACACGGCCAATCTCGAGTTCGCGTTTTTCACCAGCACCTTTGGCATGCCGGAGTCGAACAAGCTGAACGTGGTGGAACTACCGGACGACACCGTTCCGGCGGCGTGGGCACCGGAGATCGCGGCCATTGCCGGCTCGCGGCTGGCCAACAAGGCGGATGTGCGGCTGCTGGCAAATACAGTGGCACACCAGTGGTGGGGCTCAGCCGTAAGCCCGGCGACCTTGAATGACACCTGGATCACCAACGGAATGGCGCGGTATGGCGAGCTGCTGTTTGTGGAAGACCAGGGCGGCAAACCTGCGCTGCAGCAGGCTGTGCTCGACGTCTCGGCCGGGGCGCTCGCGTATGACACGACTCCCCTGGCCTCCACGGGGCGGCTGCCGGTATTTTCGCCGGAGTTTCAGTCCATGACGCTGGAAAAAGGGGCCATGGTCTTCCACATGCTGCGCTGGGAGGTCGGCGACGACTCGTTTCTGAAGATTGTGCGCGCGGTGCAGACGCAGTTCGTGGACAAGGGTATCTCCACCTCGGAGTTCGAAAAGCTGGCCGAAGGGCAGTCGCAGCAACAGCTGACGGCGTTTTTCTCGGAGTGGCTGGACGGCACGGGCGCACCGCAGTTTGTGGACAAATATGCCGTGTACCGGTTGGGCAACGACAAGGGCTTTCGGACGATCGGCACGCTGGGGCAGGACCTGGACCTGTTCAGCATGCCCGTGGACCTGCGGGTGCAGACCGAGGGCAAAACGGAAAACAAGCGGGTCGAAGTCGAAGGGACGAGTTCGCAGTACGTGGTCGACACCTTTGGCTCGCCGCGTCACATCGAGGTGGACCCGGACCACTGGATCCTGACGAATTCACCCGATATGCAGGTGCGGGTGGCGATTCTGCGCGGGCAGCAGCTGGTGGGCCAGGGCGACCTGACGGCAGCGCTGGGCGAGTACCAGAAAGCGCTGGCGGCGAACCCGGCCAGCTCGCTTGCGAACTACCGGATCGGCGAGCTGCTGTTTACGCAACGGAACTACCAGTCGGCGGCCAACAGTTATCGAGACGCTCTGCGCGGCGACGGCGAGCCGGGCTGGACGCAGGTGTGGAGCCATATCGCTCTAGGCAAGATTTTTGACGTGACGGGGCAGCGGGACCGCGCGGTGAATGAGTACCGGCAGGCGGTGCAGACGAATGACAACACGCAGGGGGCTTTGAACGAGGCGCGGGCTTATCTGAAAGGACCTTACAAAAGGCCGGACCAGGCAGAGTAAGCTGACCTGGCCCTGGCTGAACCCAGGCCCAAACAACTCACCTTAGGAACTAACACCTGACTACCACCTGCCCCTGCGGTCTCGGTGGACCGGCGGCTACGGCTTCCCGGGAAAAGCTCGTTATGCATCAATCGCGTGAACAAGACTTGGCGATGCCGGTTCCGGCATAGGGCGATGCCGGACACTCACCACAAGAGAAGCAGCCCTCCTCGGGCCATCACAACGGACTTCCTGATGAACGCATCGACGCGTCAACGGGCTATTGTTCAATCTCGATATGGAGATGCAAGGGAGGTACTGTCCTTCTCCGATTCGTATCCCGTGACACCGCCCGGCCGAGCTGAAGTGCAAATACAAGTGCGCGCTGCATCGATCAACCCGATCGACTGGCAGATGATTGAAGGCAATCGAAAGCTGATTGCGTCGCGCTCCTTCCCCTTTGTTCCGCTATTCGACCTGGCGGGTGTGGTCACCGCCCTCGGCCAGGGAGTGACGCGATTCAAGGTGGGCGACGCGGTGCATGCTGACAACGAAAAGCACGGAGGCGGAGCATCGCAGTTCGTCAATGTTGGGGAGCAACTCGTGAGCCATAAGCCGGAGTGCACCAGCTTTGTGGAAGCTGCGGCACTGCCGCTCGCCGGTCAGACCGCCCTTCTTGCCCTTGAAAAAGGCGGCGTTGGAGAAGGCAGCAGGGTCTGCATCCTGGGAGCATCGGGCGGGGTGGGCACGTTTGCGGTGCAGATCGCGAAGGCGCTCGGGGCGGCGCAGGTCGCCGGGGTATGCAGCGGACGAAACGTGGCGTTTGTGAAATCCCTTGGGGCTGACCAGGTCATCGACTACACGGTGGCTACACCGCGCCAGGTGTTGGGGGATCGATCCGTCGATGTTGTGGTCGATTGTGTGGGAGGCAAACAGCAGTGGCTTGAGGCGAAAAGGCTGCTCGTCCCGGGCGGAAGCTTTGTGACCATTTCGCGGGATGAGGATGGCAAGGTTACGGTACCGGCGGCGGCCTCCATGGTGAGCACCATCCTAGGCCGCCAGGCTGCCTCCCTGTTCGGGGACAAGATCAGGTACGTCCCGGTTTTTCTGCGCGCTGCTTACCCATTGCTCGAACGTGTCGATACCCTGGTGCGCCGCGAACAGATCAAAGTTCCACCGGTTACATGTTATCCGTTTGAGCTCCAAAGCATGTTGCAGATGATAGAGCACAGCAAGAGCGGAAGAATGGTCAGTAAGTCAGTCATGGAGATCAGCACCTAAGATCGCGGGCGCTGCCTGATACAGGTGGAGAAATCACCATGCAACTAAGGAGGAGTTTGCCGGTCTTCCTGAACTTCAACGTCGGCGTTCCACGCTGATAGCAGAGCTACAATCCGGGCCAGAGTTTGAGGCATCACGGCGGGAGGGTGGCTGAGGACAATCTGTAAAGGTTCCCATGACAAAAATCTAAGTCCGAAGCATTGCCCCGGCCGATAGGTGCAGGAGGCCAGGTCAGCAATGCTGAGGGTGTCGGTCGGGGTGGCGAACAGGGTGTGCGGCGGGGCCATGCGGTCGAGCAGGCTCAGGATTTCGAGCTTGGATTCGAGCTCGTCCGGCACGGTGTCGAGGACCAGGTCGGCATCACGGACGGCGTCTTCTATGCTGGTGGCATAGCGCGGAGTGAGTGCCGGGTCTGTCGCTTCAATGACGGCGGCGGCGCGGCGGAGATGGCTGGGCAGTACGTCTTCAAGCACGGTAGCGAAGCCGGCGCGCATGGAAAGCAGGGCCAGTTGGGCTCCGGTGATTGAGCTTTGGAAGCCAGAACCGCCGGAGCCGGCACCGGCTCCAATGATGGCCACGCGGCGGATCGCGGATTGCATCGCGGCTGGGTTCCTGTTCTGCGCTGCAGGGAATGGCCCGGGCGAAACAGCCGCTGGTTCTGTCATGGCCGCTGGTTCGTCATGGTCCGCGGCTAGCCGGCGGTGGTTTCGGTGAGCTTGGTGACGAGGGTCTGAACGCTGGGCTCCGACTTTTGGAGGTATTCGCTGACGCGCGTGCGCTCTTCGGGCGTGAGCGTGGCAGAAAGCGCCAGGATGCGGCGGAGCGTGACAGCGACATCGTCGACGTAGTTCATAAGGCGGATGGCTTCGCCGGAAAGTGGCATGGGACTCCTTTGGATCGCTACTTGATCAGTATAGCCTTGCCCGGAAAAGAGCGCCGGATGCATCCAAGCCAGTGAAAGTGGTGAACCAGCGTCACACACAGCGACCAGGTGGCTCGCCTGCGTGCTTTTGTGGTGAGAACTCGCCCGGAAATGGCGGCCGCTCCGGAGGCTGTTCACCCGGGCCGTGACGGATAGGAACCGCGCCAAGGATGAACCGATGACGACCAGTACGACAGACTGCCTCCAAAGCACTCTCAAAACAGATGCGCGTGTACCAGGATCGACTTACCGCCTCCAGATGCATGAGAAGTTCACGTTTGCGGATGCGGACGCGATTGTGCCGTATCTCCAAAAGCTTG
>CAXTYP010000276.1:0-3915 GCA_964248435.1 uncultured Acidobacteriaceae bacterium
GGATCGAGTGGCAATTGAGCTCGCGAGCGGTGAAACGATTGGAGGCGATTGTTTTGTGCTGGCCGGCGGTGCGTGGTCGGGGCTGCTGCCATTGCCGGACGCGCTGCCCATCGCCCCTCGCAAGGGGCAGATGATCGAAGTAACGCTCAATGTCGATGAAAGCGCGGCGGTGCTGCCGTTTGCCGTGCGTACGCCGGAGTTGTACCTGGTCCCGCGGGGGGATGGCCGGGTGGCGATCGGGGCCACGGTGGAGCACGCGGGTTTTGATCGTGCGGTCGATGCGGGGGCAGGCGACCGGCTTTGGGAAGCGGCCGGGGCGCTGTGGCCGCCCGTGCTCCGCGGGCGCGTCACAGCGCGCTGGACGGGGTTACGGCCAGGTTATCGCGCGGGCATGGCGGAAGGGCTGCCGGTGATCGGCCGGCTGGATGAATCGGTGTATGTGGCGACCGGGCATTTTCGCAATGGCATCCTGCTGGCCCCGGGCACCGCGAGGGTGCTGCGAGAGTTGCTGTTGGGGCAGGTCCCCGCGGTGGACCTGGGCGCGTTCGATCCGGGGCGCTTCGGCCCTGTGCAAGCCGCGAGCTGAGGCGCCCCACTCTGGGGAACCGGGGCCCCCACGCCCGGAACGGGAAAGGGTTCCATGTGTTTTCGCAAGCCGTGACAAGCCTTTCACGGCTAGGCTATAACCTAAGCTTGCCCGCTGGGAACGCGGCGGGTGCCAAGTGCCTTTCGGGGGAAAACGGCGACCGGCGGCAGGGGAACGGCTGAGCGTGCCGCGTCGAGGGCGAGGCACTCGCCGGAGCCGTAAAGATACACAGCTACCAACAGGAGACAGGCTCGATGGGAACTGCGGTCGCGGGGAAAGGGCTCGAAGGCATTGTTGCCGCTCACTCGGGCGTGTGCTGGATCGATGGCGAAGCAGGGGTGCTTGCTTATCGCGGCATCGACATCCATGAACTGGCACCGAGTTCGACGTTTGAAGAAACCACCTTTCTGCTGTGGCACGGCAAGCTTCCGAGCGCAAGCGAGGGGAAGCGGTTTTCGGAGGACCTGGCGCAAGCGCGTGAGCTGCCCGCCCCGGTCATCGCGATGATGAAGATGTTTCCGCGGGAAGCGACACCCATGGAGGTGCTGCGTACCGCGGTTTCCGCGCTGTCCTTTTACGACCCGGACGAGAAGGCTGTGGACCGTGCGAGCAACCTGCGCAAGGCTTTCGCCCTGACAGCGCAGATCAGCATGATCGTGGCCGCCTGGGAGCGCATCCGCAGCGGCAAGGACGTGGGGCCGGCGGACAAGACGCTGTCGCACGCGGGCAATTTCCTATGGATGCTGCGCGGTGAAAAGCCGTCCGAAACCGCGACCAGGACGCTCGATATTGCGTTGATTCTCCATGCCGATCACGAGTTGAACGCGTCCACCTTTGCCGCAAGGGTGATTGCGGCGACGCTGGCCGATATGCATTCCGCAATCACGGGAGCGATCGGCGCGCTGAAGGGCCCGTTGCATGGCGGCGCGAACGAAGCCGTGATGCGGATGCTGTTCGCGATCGACCAGGCAGGTGCTGACCCGGTGGAATACGTGAAGGAAATGCTGGCCGAGAAGAAAAAGATCTCCGGCTTTGGGCATCGCGTTTACCACACGGAAGATCCGCGCGCGACGCACCTGCGGCGCATGTCGGAGGAGCTGGGCGAGGCTGACGGCAATCCCAAGTGGTTTCGGATGTCGAGGGCGATCGAGCTGTTCGTCAAGGACAGCAAGAAGCTCAACGCGAATGTCGACTTCTACTCGGCTTCGACCTACACGACGCTGGGCATTCCCATCGACCTGTTTACGCCGATTTTCGCGGTAAGCCGGGTTGCCGGATGGGCCGCGCATGTACTCGAGCAGCTGGACGACAACCGCTTGATTCGGCCCCGGGCGGAGTATACGGGGCCGGAGTACCCGGCCCCGTACCTTCCGCTTCCTGAGCGGTAAAGGCGACGGTAAACCGCCTGCGCGGCTTGCGGCCACTTCGTGGCGCGCAGCGCTAATGTGGCGGGTACTCGTTGGCATTGCCAGTGCTCCCGATGGTCGCGGTTGGTGCCGGTTGCCGACCATCGGGAGGCCGCGATGCCCGTGGTGCGAACACAACGAGAACGCGCCACATTAGCGCTATGCGCCTGAAGTGACCGAAGTGGCTACTTCATGCTGGAGGGTGGGACGGCGCCGTTCATGCGCAGGTATTCGACCATCTGGCCGTAGTGGTCGTTGTTATGCACCAGCAGAAAGGTGACGGCACCGGCGCGGGTGCCGCCCTTGCCGTCCATGTCAGCGAAGGCGTTCTGCGGGGTGATGGTCGCGATGGCCGAGTGGACGAAACGGTAGGAGTCCTTCAAGGCAGCGAGAAGGTCTTCGCGGCTGGACAGCTTTTCGATGTCGGCGCGGCTCTTCGCGTTGGGCAGCTTCCAAGCGGAGAAGAAGCCGTAGTTGGCTTCTGTCAGGTGCTTGATCTGCGAGGAAAACGAGCGGACGCCGTCGAACTTGCCCATGGAAGCGGACGGGGTGAAGTTGAACTTGTCGGCGGGCATGGCTTCGGCAACGCCGACCGTTTCGCCTTCGACGTTGGACAGGATGTGGTCGTACACGGTGGCGGGGGCGACGATCTTGCCGGACTCCATCTTGCCGTTGGGCATGTCCATGGAACCCATGCCCTGGGCCAGGGTACAAGCAGGCAGGGTGAGGCAGGCGGCGAGCGCGAGGGCTGGTACTGGGAAGCGCAGGTGCATCGGTGGTTCTCCTTGGTGGCGCTTTTAGGAGCGAAAGACGCGGGCCTAGCGTAACAGAACCCCGGGCAGGACGCGAACGAGGCGGGCGTAAAATTGAAGGGAAGATGCAGCGTATCTACATGGACGCGAACGCGACGACTCCCCTGCTGCCGGAGGTGCTGGAAGCGATGCGCCCGGCGCTGACCGGCGCCTTCGGGAATGCTTCGTCGATTCACCACTATGGCCAGCAGGCCCGGATGGCAGTGGAAGCGGCACGCGAGGATGTGGCCGGGGCACTGGGCGCGCGCGCGAGCGAGATCGTGCTGACCAGCGGCGCGACGGAAAGCGACAACCTGGCGCTGTTCGGCGTTGTAGCGAAGGCGCTGGATGCAGGTGAGCCGGCCCACCTGGTCACCACTGCGATTGAGCACCACGCGGTGCTGCATGCGGCCGAGGCGCTGGCGAAACGCGGTGCAACGGTGACGTTTTTGCCGGTGTCGCGTGATGGCGTGTTGGACCCCGAGGACGTACGGCGCGCGCTGCGGCCGGAAACCCGGCTGGTGAGCGTGATGTTGGCCAATAACGAGACCGGCGCTTTGCAGCCGGTCGCGGAGATTGTACGGATTGCGCATGGGGCCGGTGTACCGGTGCATACGGACGCGGTGCAGGCGCTGGGCAAGATCGCTGTTGATGTGCGGGCGCTCGATGTGGACCTGCTGAGCCTGTCAGGGCACAAGCTGCATGGACCGCAAGGCGTAGGGGCACTGTGGGTGCGGCGCGGCGTTCGTTTGCAGCCGCTGTTTTACGGCGGCACGCACGAGCGGCAGCGCCGGGCCGGGACGGAAAACCTCCCCGGCATCGTCGGGCTGGGCGCGGCGAGCCGGTTAGGGCAGCAGGCATTGGCGGACGGAACGGTGGCGCGGGTCGCGGCCCTGCGGGACAGGCTGGAGCGCGGGTTGCTGGAGCGGGTGGACGAGTGCGGCGTCAACGGGCCGCAGGCGCCCGGCGCGCGCCTGCCGAATACAACTAACCTGTGGTTTGACCACCTGGAAGGCGAAGCCCTGGTGATCGCGCTCGACCTGAAAGGACTGGCGGTTTCGGGCGGCTCGGCCTGCGCGTCGGGGGCGACCGAGCCCCCGCATGTGCTGACCGCGATGGGGGTGAGTGCCCA
>CAXTYP010000277.1:0-3894 GCA_964248435.1 uncultured Acidobacteriaceae bacterium
CTCCGGCCAGCGGAACATTGGTTCCGCCGCTCGCACCGCCGCCGCTGTCGTTCGCGGTTAAAGCAGGGGGTGCAGCTGAAGGTCCGGGCCCAGCGCCTACGGTCCCGGCGTGTACGTCGCTCATCTGACCCTGCATGCCAGACAGCGTCGTGTCGATGCGTGCCAGACGAGTTTTCAACTCGTCCACTGAGTCATTCAGGCTTTGGATCTGTCCGGACAAGGTGCTGTTCTGCCCCTCGGCATCGACCTTGGCGCCTAGCGCGGTCATCTGCTGGCCCATCCGGGTCACGTTGTCGTTAGATTGCTCGATCAGGTGCTGCAACACCCCAAGTTGTTCCGAGTTGGACCGCTGGAGGCTTTGCAGCATGTCCTGCAAGGACTGGATCTGGGTTTGCAGCTGAATGATCTCCTTGGACGCGGCCAGCGCGGGCGGCGAAGGCACAAGCAGGGAAAGCCCCAGCAGGCTCGAGGCGTACAACAGCAGTTTTGACGATCTCAAACGAGGATTCCGCATCGAGGGGGTGTGTCCTTCCAAAAGCAGCGGCTCGCGGGCCGTCTGGGCGCTTGTCCGTTGGACCTATCTTAGGGAGGGAGGGTAGCCGGGCGCAACCTCCGGCTGCCAGGGTGCCCGGGCCTTTGCTGTTTGCTGAATCTGATTGCATCGTCAGGCTGCGACAAACACAATCCCGTGCCGCATCACACCGGTTGCAACCTAACTTTGGAGGAACCATGACCGGAGAAATTTACGACAAGCAGCCCGCCCTCGGCATTCCCAAGCAGACCGCGATTCCATTGATCGTACTTGTCAGTGTTTGCATCACGGCGCTTACCGCTGTGCTGATCGTGCTGAGCCGTCAGGAAAAGTAGTCAAGGCAGCCGCACACTGGAAAGGCCCGGCACGCTCGCCGGGCCTTTTTGCGTTACGGTTCGCCCGAAGCTGCTACCGGTCCACCGTGAACTGCGCACGCCGGTTCTGCTGAAAGCAGCTCTCGTCCTGTTGGGTGCAGAACTGCTTTTCCTTGCCGTAGCTGACCGTGCGGATGCGATCCGCCGTGACGCCGGCGGCCACCAGTGCCTGCTTGGCGGCATTAGCGCGGTTCTCACCCAGTGCCAGGTTGTACTCGGTGGAACCGCGATCGTCGCAATAGCCGCCCAGCACTACCTTTACGCCGGGGTGGGCGTTCAGGTAGTTGGCGTCCGCCGAGATCACGGCCTCCGAAGGCTGGTTCACGTCGTAGCTGTCGTAGTCGAAGAACACGTCCTTCACATTCTGGTGAAAGGTCGCATCGTCAATGTCGCCTTCGTTCAGATTGCTCTTGCCCGGTAGGGCAGTGTTGCTTCCCGTACCCATCGTGACCCTCGCCGTCGCGTCGGCCGTGCCGCCATCGCCGCGTGCGATCAAGTGGTAGCTGGTCGACTCCGTCGGCTTGACCGTCTGCGTACCGGAGGTCGCGACCGCCCCCATGCCTTCAATCGATACGTCGGTCGCACCCGTGGTGTGCCAGGTCAACACCGCGCTATCGCCGGGGTTCACGGCCGAGGGTGTAGCGGTGATATCAGCCGTGGGCGCGGGAGCCGACATCGTGGGCGGCGGCGGCGGTGGCGGAGAAGCCTTTTTGTGGCAGCCCGCCAAAGCTAGCAACGCAGCAAGGCCAAGCAGCGAAACGGAAAAACGACGGGGGGCGTGGCGAACCAGTGGGTGCACGATTAACTCCTTGCAAACAGCTTCCATCATAGTGCGGGTGAGTGGGTGAGAACGTGCAGGATCGAGCGTCTACTTCAGGCTCCAGTTGGGCTGCGAAAAGCTGCCCCCATGCGTAAGCGCCTGCTGCTCGGTGCCGTCGGCCAGCATCGTCCAGATCTGCGAGCCGCCCTCGCCCTCCCGTTGAAACGCGATATGGCGGCCATCGGGCGACCAGGTCGGAAAATCATTGCGGCCTGCCTCGTGCGTCAGCTGGATCCAGCGTTTGGAGGCCACATCCATAATGTAGATGTCCTGACCGCCAGGCGCGCCGGGGCCGTACTTGCGATTCCAGGCAAACGCGAGGAACTGCCCATTGGGCGACCACGACGGCGAGGTCGCATAGCCGCCGTCCGTCATACGCTGCACATTGGCGCCGTCCGAGTCCATGATGTAAATCTGCGGCAGCCCGGTCCGCCCGCTCACCCAGGCGATCTGGGCATTCGTCTTCGGGTTCCAGGTGGGCGATACGTCGGGGCCGTGAAAACTGGTCAGCCGCTGCACGCCGCCGCCGCTCGGGTCGGAAACGTAGATTTCCGAGTCGCCGGCCGGGCGGTCGGACGAGAACGCGATCCGCGAACCATTGCTGGCCCAGGCCGGCGATAGCGTCGTACCCGCGGGCGAGTTGAACGCCACCGGACGGTTCAGTTCGAGCGAATACATCCGGATCGACCAGCCCTGCTTGCCCAGCGACGAGAACGCGAGGCGCGAGTTATCGGGCGAAACATGCGGCGACAGCGAGATGGTGCCGAGATGGGTGATGGCGCGCGGGCTTTGCCCGTCGTAGTCCATCGCCATGATCTCTTTGTCGCCGGAGTGCGCCGACACGTAATAGATAGTGGTTTCGGCAATGCCCGGCAGGCCGCCCAGCCGCTCGATAATCTCGTCCGCGAACCGGTGCGCAATGTGTCGCGCGCTCGCGTCCGACGCCGCGTCGGAGTACTGCTTGCCCAGCACCTGCGGGCTTTGCGGGTTCCTGGTGTCGTCGAGAAAGCCGACCACCCTGAGCTGGCCGCCATCGATCGAAAGCGTACCGAAAGCCAGCATCTCTGCGCTGGACGGCGCGGCGGCCCAGGCTGCCAGCTGTACATCACTCTGCGAGCCCGGCATCAAGGGCGGAGCCATCGACTTCGACACCATGTCGAAGATACCTGCGTTCTGCAGGTCGCTGTAGAGCGTTTGGTCGAAGACCTGCTTGAGCGTGCTTTCCTGCGGACTCACGGTGCCGGGCTTGAAGTTGGCGGCTGCCAAACGGATGCGCTGTGCCCCGAGATTCGTACCAGTACGCACCCAGTCCTGCGCCTGCGCGAGTGGAGCAAAAGTGGAAATGAGCACGGCGCAGAGCGCGCCGGAAAAGAGCTTGCGCATGAAAGTCCTTGGTTCCGGATCGGAGGTGCTAGCGCCCGGACTGCTCACAATAGTACTGCACCAGCAGCGTGGAACCGTTGTAGCCGCTCGGCAGCGGACCATAGGAATCAACCCTTTGCACCGCCCGCGTGCACGACGAATCGAGCGTCGGCGAGCCGCTGGACTGCTGCACCTGCACCTGGCTGGGCGAGCCGTCGCGGTGCACCACGAACGTCAGGTACGCGCGCGCGCCCTCGCGCGTGCTCGGGTCGACCTCCTGCTTGTACCAGTTCTGCGCCGTGCGCCGCTTGATCAGGTCGACATACCAGGGAAACATCGCGCCGAAGTTGCCCCCCTGCACATTGACCTGCGCGGCGGGCGTGGCCTGCGCCATGGAGCGGGGCACCGCCGCCGGCGCGGCCTCGCCGTAATTGGCGCGATTGGTCGGGCGGGTCTGGCTGATTCGCGAAGCCGGCACGAGCGGCACGTGCTGCACCGGCACCTTGACCGGCTTTTGCTGCTCCACCTGCTTTTTCGGTTCGAGCTTCGGCCTCACCGGCTGCTTCGTCGGGATCGGGATCGAGTCCTGCTCCTCGGCCTTGCTCGCCCTGGGCGCGGGAGGCGCGGGCGCGGGGCTGGGGGTCTCGGTCGCCAACACTTCCTTGGTCGGCTGCTGCTGCTCGCGCGGCAGCGGAATCGCCGGCGCGGACGAAACCATGGTTGCCTGGATCGCCCCCTGCGTATCGCTGCGGTTGCCCCAGGCATTGCCGTGGATGTGCGCCAGGATCGCCGCGTAAAGCAGCAGC
>CAXTYP010000278.1:0-3893 GCA_964248435.1 uncultured Acidobacteriaceae bacterium
GTACTGGAGCTCTCGTCGTTTCAGCTGGAAACGATCGAAACGTTCCACCCCCGCATCGCGGTTCTGCTTAATATCACGCCCGACCACCTGGACCGCCACGGCACTTTTGAGAACTACCGCGCCGCCAAGGAGCGCATCTTCAGCAACCAGACCGCGGACGACTTCCTGGTGCTGAACGCGGATGACGAGGTGGCTCACCGGGCGGCGGTCCGGGCCCGCTCGACCGTATTCTGGTTTTCGCGTACCCGCGTGGTCAAGCAGGGCGCGTTCGTTCACAACGGCGTCGTGATGTTCCGGATATCGGAGCAATCGCCGGCCGAGCCTGTTCTTCTCCTTGCGGAGATCCCGCTCAAGGGCGTCCACAACCTTGAAAACGTGCTTGCCGCCGTCACCGCAACCCGGCTGGCGGGCGTTCCGGCCCAGGTGATCCGGGCGACCGTCCGCAGTTTCCACGCGGTCGCGCACCGGCTCGAGTTCGTTGCCGAAATCGGCGGCGTCGCTTACTACAACGATTCCAAGGCCACCAACGTGGACTCGACCGCCAAGGCTATCGCGTCGTTTGAGCGGGGCGTTCACCTGATCCTCGGCGGCAAGGACAAGGACTCCGACTACCGCCTGCTCCAGCCGCTGATCGCCGAGCGGGTGCGCGCCGTGTACACGGTGGGCGCGGCAGCTGAAAAGATCGAGTCCCACCTGCACTCTTCCGGGCCCGGCGCCGTGCCGATCCATCGCGCGGGCACCCTCGCCAGGGCGGTGGAACAGGCCGCGGCTGCCGCCGAACCCGGCGACACCGTGCTGCTCGCTCCCGCCTGCGCCTCCTTTGACCAGTTCCGTGATTACGAGCAGCGCGGCGACCACTTCAAGGAGCTGGTGCATGCGCTGGAGTTGAAGGAGTCATAGAATTTGCATTATCTTACTAAGGAGTCAGCGATGAACCCAATCCACTTGTTACACAATTACTTTGCTAGCGACCCTATCTACATGTCTGTGTGGTCATTTTCTGTCATCTTCTGCTTGCAGCGAGCACGCTACATAAAAGGAAGCTCTGACTATGGAATTGAAAGATCATTCAGTCAGTTGTTATTCCACTGCGCCGGATTTAGCTTTGCCATGGTTTGCGCAGGTCCCGCAGTACCTGGGTCTGCTTTTCCATGGTCATTATTACGGGCAATGGTAGCCCTCGTTTGGGCATTTTACGGCTTTAAAATAACTGAGAAACGGCTTTTACTGGCGCGATTCAGTCGAATGCCTTGGGCGCTCTAACTTTACATGGCCAAGCGCGTCGGCGTCGACAAGTGGATCTTCTGCATCACCCTGCTGCTGGTCGTCGCCGGGCTGCTCATGGTTTTTTCAGCATCCGCCGTCATGGCCAGCGCCCGCTACGGCTCGGCCTACAGCTTTGTCATCCGGCAGGCGATCTATGCGCTCGCGGGCGTCGCGGCCATGTGGGTGCTGATGCACATTGACTACCGCAAGTTTAACAACCCACGCGTCGTCTTTCCGGCCATCGGCGTGACCATTCTCCTGCTGCTCGCGGCTTTTTTCGGCCACGACTCGCATGGCGCGCACCGCTGGATCAAGCTCGGGCCCGTCCAGTTCCAACCCTCCGAGCTCAGCAAGCCCACGCTTGTTCTGTTTCTGGCCTGGTGGCTGCAGGACCGTATGAACCGTATCGAAGAGCTGCGCGAAACCATCCTGCCGGCCGCGGTTCCCGCTCTTCTGTTCATCCTGCTCATCCTCAAGGAGCCCGACCTGGGCACCGCGATGGTGCTCGCCGCCGTCACCGCCCTGCTGCTCTACCTCGCCGGCATGAACTTCAAGTACCTGTGGTGGGCCGCGCTCGCCTCCATCGTCCCGCTCTACTTCCTGCTGTTCCGGGTCAAGTTCCGGCGCGACCGTATCTTTGCCTTTCTTGATCCTGACGCCGATCCGCTCGGCAAGGGCTTCCACATCATCCAGTCGCTTATCGCGGTCGGCACCGGTGGCTTCCACGGGTTGGGCTACATGGAGGGCCGTCAAAAGCTCTTCTACCTGCCCGAGCCGCACACCGACTACATCTTCGCGAACATCGCCGAGGAGCTCGGCTTGATCGGTGCCCTGTGCATCCTGGTGCTCTTTATCGGCTTCGGCTACCGCGGCACTCGCGCGGCGATCCTGTCCACGGACCCATTCGCGCGACTGCTCGCCTTCGGCATCACCGCGACCGTGATGATCCAGGCCTTTTTCAACATCAGCGTGGTCATCGCGCTGCTGCCCACCAAGGGCATCACGCTGCCGTTTGTGTCCTACGGTGGCACGTCGCTGTTCATCACGCTGGCCTCGGTTGGGGTCCTGCTCAACATCACACGGGAGTTGGAATGAACGCCCCGTTACGAGTCCTGATCGCGGGCGGCGGCACCGGTGGCCATATCATCCCGGCACTCGCCATCGCCGACGCCCTGCGTACCGAGCCGGGCGGCGCGGAGATCCTATTCCTGGGCACCCCGCGCGGGCTTGAGTCACGCCTGGTGCCCGAGGCCGGCTACCCCCTGGAGCTGATCGAGGTCGGGCAGCTGAAAAATGTCTCGCTCGCCACCCGCGCCCGCACCCTGCTCGACCTGCCGCGTGCCGTGCTGCGGGCCCGTTCGCTGCTCCGGAGCTTCCGGCCGCAGGTCGTGGTTGGCGTTGGCGGCTATGCTTCCGGTCCCGCCATGGCCGCGGCCATTCTCGCCGGCGTGCCCACGCTCGCATTCGAGCCCAACGCAGCGCCCGGCCTAGCCAATCGGCTTGTGGGCAGGCGTGTGTCGGCCGCGGCTGTCAACTTCGCACCGGCGGCACGCTTTTTTCGCCATGCCGAGGTTACCGGCATCCCGGTGCGCGAGGCTTTTTTCGCGCTGCCGCCCCGCCCGGCCGGGGCTGCACCGCACCTGCTCGTGTTCGGCGGCAGCCAGGGCGCGCGCGTCCTGAACCGGACGGTGCCCCAGGTTTTATGCGCCCTGCTTGAAGCCGTTCCAGGACTCACCGTTCTGCACCAGTCCGGCGCTCGCGCCGCCGATGAAACCCGAGCAGCCTTCGCGGCCACCGGCGCCGACCCTGCGCGTTGGCAGGTCCATGCTTTTCTTGACGACATGCCGGCTCGCTTCGGCGCAGCAGACATGGTGCTGGCCCGCTCCGGTGCAAGCACGGTTGCCGAGCTGTGCGCGGCCGGCAAACCTTCGCTGCTGATTCCATTTCCGCTGGCCGCCGATGACCACCAGCGCCGAAACGCTGAAGTGCTGGCCGGGACCGGCGCGGCTCACCTGCTGCTCGAAGCGGAGCTGACCCCGGAACGGCTCTTGACCACCCTCAAACGGCTGCTGGGCAACCGGCAAGGGCTGGAAGACATGAGCGCCCAGGCTCGCACACTGGCCCGGCGCGACGCCGCCCAGCGTATTGCCGAGACGGTACGCCGGTTGGCTGCAAGCCGCCCGCGCACCTAGACTTGCGCACCCAGACCCGCGTACTTAGACTCGCGCACGTGAAAAGGGCCGCGCCAGTTCGCGCAGCCCTTGTCTAACCAGCTTGGTCCGGCCTGGCCCGGCCCAGCCCGGTCTAGCGGTGTCCACCGCCACCGTGAGACCCGCCGCCTCCCCCGCCGCCATGGAAGCCACCACCGCCGCCGCCCGCGAAGCCACCGCTACGGAAGCCGCCTCCTGCATTGGAAACTCCACCGCCATGGAAGCTTCCCCCAGCATTGGAAACGCCTCCGCCGTGAAAGCCGCCGCCCACCGCGCCGCCGCGGAAGCCGTTCCCGGCTACAGCGCCCGAGTAGCCGCCCCTATAGGTGTTGCCATATCCACCCCCATAGCCGTTATAGCCGCCGCCGTAGCCGGCGCGACCGACATAGCCGCCGCGTCCGTAGCCACCGTAGTAAC
>CAXTYP010000279.1:0-3883 GCA_964248435.1 uncultured Acidobacteriaceae bacterium
CCCCGACCCGGGGCGGGGGGGGGGTGGGCAGCACGGTGTACCCCCGCCAGTACAGGGGGCGGGGAACCTCGCCGGACTCGGGCGGGTGCTCGGCGGCAAAATGATCGACGGCTTTGGCAAGCTCTTCGCGGCTGCCGAGCGGACGGCTTTGTTGTGAAACGGCGGCCCCGAGCTGGCTGCGGCGGCCGCGGCTGTGGAAGTAGCGGTCGACCTCGTCATCGGGCAAGGGCGAAACAGTGCCGGCGACGCGGGCCTGGCGGCGCAGGGTTTTCCAGTGAAAGCACAGGGCGGCCCGTGGGTTGAGCTCAAGCTCGCGGCCTTTCTGGCTTTCCGCGTTGGAAAAGAACCAGAAGCCGTGCGCGTCGGAGCGCTTGACCAGGACCATGCGAATCGACGGAATGCCATCGGGGGTGGCGGTGGCGAGCGCCGCGGCGTTGGGATCGTTGGGCTCGCTCGCTTCGGCGTCCGCGAGCCAGGCGGCGAACAGGTCGAACGGATCAGTGGCTTGCTCGAGCAAGGTCAACGCTTCGTTGCTGTCCATGAGCCGATCGTAACGCGATTACGCGTGCTATTCGGGCCCGGGCGCCAGAACGAGCTTGCCCGCGCCAACATTGACCTCAATGGAACCTTTGCCTTTGCCCTCCATGCTTTTGCTCGAAACCCCGTAAGCGAGAGAACCGCCGGGCCGGTCGTCTTGCATTGTGCCCAGACCTACGTTGGCTTGAAGGGTCGCATAGTCGCGATCGCCGTCAAGCAGCACGCGCGCGGTACCCGCGCCCACGTTGACTTCGCGATCGCCCGCGACCTCGGCGGCATGGAGCACGAGCGTGCCCGCGCCCAGGTTGATCTTGCTTTGCAGGTGAGTCGAACTGGGTACGAGAACCGTCACGACCGCATGGTACTTGCCGGGGACGCGGATGGTGACCACGGCGCTCTTCTCGGATACCCGGAGGTCCTGGAGGTAGCGGGCGAGGTCGGCATTGGCACCTGGCGACTCGATGCTGACCCGCAGCTTGTCGGCCCGCGGCGAGGACTCGACCCGTAGTTCGCCGTTGCAGACATTGAGCTCAAGGTCGCCGGTTCCGCTGAACTCGCGGGTGACCTGAAGCCGGGTGGAGGTGGACACATCGCCCGGCTGGGGCTGGTAGGTGGATGGGTGATCGGGCTTGCCGCAGCTGTCGTCCGCGCGACCAACACTTGCCGCCAAGGGCAGAATCGCGACTCCGCCCAGAACCAGGATTCGTCCGTACCGATGCATCGCTGCTCCCCGTCGGCGACCCTGCGCGCAGTCGCCTCGAGTTGCGATACGCAGGAAACGTGCTGCCGGTTCCCAGCCGGTTTGAGGGTGGTTCTCCAGTAGACTCATCACACAAGATGCCGACTGAACCGACCCATACTGAAGAAGGCGGCCCGACCCTTTCGGGCGCGCAGCCGGCACTCGCCGACACACTTGACCGCGCACCGGGGGTGTCCCAGAGCGGATCCCAGGGCGGATCCCAGAGTGGCCCCCGGCGCAATGCGGCGCTGTTTATCTTCTTCACGGTCGCGCTCGACATGCTGGCGTTGGGAATGATCGCGCCGGTGCTGCCGCGGCTGGTGGAAGGGCTGATGCACGGGACCCCGTCGCAGGCGTCCAGGCTGCTGGGGCTTTTTGGAACGGTGTTTGCGGCGATGCAGTTTGTGTTTTCGCCGGTGGTGGGGTCGCTTTCGGACCGGTGGGGACGCCGGCCCGTCGTGCTGCTTTCGAACTTCGGGCTGGGCTTTGACTACCTGCTGATGGCCTGGGCTCCGACCGTGGGCTGGCTGCTTCTGGGGCGCATCGTGTCGGGGCTGACGACCTCAAGCGTACCGACGGCCCAGGCGTATATCGCCGACGTGACGCCGCCCGAAAAGCGCGCGGCCTCGTTTGGGCTGCTGGCGGCGGCCTTTGCGATCGGGTTTGTGTTGGGGCCGGCGATCGGTGGGGTGCTGGGCGGTATCAGCCCGCGCGCGCCGTTCTGGGCTTCGGCCGGCTTGAGCCTGCTGAACGGCATGTACGGGCTGTTTGTGCTGCCGGAAAGCTTGAAGCGTGAAAACCGAAGCCCGTTCTCATGGCGGCGTGCAAACCCGGTCGGGTCGCTGAAGATGCTGTCGCGCTCGCGGCTGATGGCGGGCTTGTCGGTGGTGCTGCTGCTGGCGTACGTGGCGCAGCAGTCGCTGATGAACGTGTATGTGTTGTACGGGGACTACCGCTACCACTGGAGCGACCGGACGGTGGGCCTGTCTCTCGGCACGGTCGGGCTGTTTTCAGGCTTGTACGGCGGAGTGCTGGTCAAGCGGGTGGTGAAGCGGATTGGCGAGCGTGGCTCGATGGTGCTGGGGCTGCTGCTGGGCACAATCGGCTTTGCGATGTTTGGACTGTCAAAAACAGGTGTTCTGCTGTGGCTGGGAATTCCGGTGATGAACGGGATGAGCTTCGTGTGGCCGGGGGCGCAGTCGCTCATGAGTGGAAGCGCGGAGGCGAACGAGCAGGGGCAGTTGCAAGGGGCCATCCATTCGCTGCGCGGGATCTCCGGGTTGATCGGGCCCGGCCTGTTTACGTATGTATTTTCAAAATCGATCGGGGCTGAAGCCGTGGTGCACCTGCCCGGGTCGCCGTTTTTTCTTGCGTCAGCCTTGCTGGCGGTGGCGGCGATCATGATGATCGTGCTTTCAAGGCGCATCCCGGCGCGGGCGGCGGCGGCCCGCTAGCCTTGCGGCCCGCGTGCACGCCGGCGGGCGTCGGAAAGTTCAATCAGAGCCTTGCGCTCCGGGGTGCCGCGCTTGGGCAAATCAGGGCCAGTCGGGCGATAGATGCGGGTCTCGTACTGCGGACCGTCGTGCAGACGGTCGGGCATGGGCCGACCTCGCATCGCGGCCCCGAGACGCGCCTTGAACAAGGCCCAGGTGCCAGGGCGATGGACGCCGAACCAGAGCACAAGCAAAGCCAGAAAGACGATGTGCGAGGCCGCAATCAGCAGTCCGGCTACTTCCAGCATGCGATCGGCCGACTTCGGCCAGGTATCCACGGGCACTTGCATGTCTTGATTAGATACCCGGAGACCGGGCATGAAGTGCGGGTCGCTGTGAATCGCATTTACCGGGGGAAAACCGTGTGCCGGGTGCGGCGGAATGTCGCGTGCCATCGCTTCCGCGAGAGCCACCTGATAACATAGGAGTTTAAAGATGGCTGAAGAAAACGTAAAACTCATCCCCCTGGGGGGCCTTGGCGAGTTCGGCATGAACTGCATGGCCGTCCGCTACGGAGACGACATCCTGGTGATCGACGCGGGACTGATGTTCCCGGAGTCTGAACTGCTGGGCGTCGACATCGTTGTTCCCGATATCACTTACCTGGTGGAAAACCGCGCGATGGTACGTGGGATTCTGCTGACGCACGGCCACGAAGACCACATCGGCGGGCTGCCGTGGATCCTGTCCGAGATCAATGTACCGGTGTACGGCACCGAGTTCACCCTGGCCTACGTGGAAGGGAAGCTCGAAGAGCACAAGATGCTCGACCAGACGGAGCTGATCGAGATCGCGCCCAACGCGAAGTTCACGATCGGGCCGTTCACGATCGAGCCGATCCGCGTGACCCACTCGCTGGTGGACTGCGTGGCGCTGGCGATTGAAACGCCGGTGGGCGTGATCGTGCACACGGGCGACTTCAAGATCGATCTGTCGCCGCCGGACGGCAAGGCATTCGACCTGCACAAATTCGCCGAGTATGGCCAAAAGGGTGTACTGGCGCTGCTGCAGGACTCGACCAACGTGGACCGGCCCGGCTACACGCCGAGCGAGTGGGCTGTCAAGCCACGGCTCGACGAGGTGTTTCAGCGAACCAAGAAGAAGCTGTTTTTCT
>CAXTYP010000280.1:0-3882 GCA_964248435.1 uncultured Acidobacteriaceae bacterium
CTCATCAGACCTCATTTGGCAACTTCCGGGAGATCTCACGCGAAACGGCCCCGGGCGCTTCCCTGCTGTAGTCTTGATCGCAGTCTCACGAAAAAGGATCCACGCCCCAGCATGCCCGCCGCAACACCGCTTGTTCTGCCCACGGGAGACTTCCGTGCCTACCTGTTCGACCTTGACGGCACCGTTGCTGACTCCATGCCGCTTCACTACCGTTGCTGGACGCAGGCGGTCGGCGAGCAGGGTGGCGCATTTCCCGAGGAACTTTTCTACTCCTGGGGCGGCATTCCCCTGCCAAAAACGGTGGAAATGCTGAACGAGCGCTTCGGCTACCGCCTGGAACCCGCGCAGATCGTGCGGCGCAAGGAAGAGCTTTACCTGTCCATGCTGCATGAACTGCAGCCCATGGCCGCCGTGGTGGAACACATCCACGCCCACCATGGGCGCATTCCGTTTGCAATTGTTTCGGGCTCGCCTCGCTCGTCCATCCTGCGAACTCTGAACACCCTCGGGCTGCTCGACCGGTTCGACCTGCTGGTGGGAGCCGAGGACTACACCCAGGGCAAGCCTCACCCGGAACCCTTTCTGACCGCGGCCGAACGGCTCGGTGTCGCCCCGGCAGACTGCCTGGTATTTGAAGACGCGGAAGCGGGCATCGCGTCGGCGCAGGCCGCCGGTATGTCCTGGGTGCGGATCCTGCCCAGCCATGCCCAGGCAGTCCCCCAGACCCCACCCGAAAGTGAGAACGAACCACTGTGATTGACGCACAGCCCACACCCGCGCCGCTCGCCGGCAAAACTGCCGTGGTCACGGGTGCCTCGCAAGGCATCGGCCGCGCTATCGCCCTCGCGCTGGCCGCGCAGGGGGCCAAGGTCGCCTTGATGGCCCGCAACCGTGAAAAGCTGGAAGCCGTGGCCGCCGAGATAGCCACGTCCGGCGGCGAAGCGCATCCTTACGAACTCGACATTCAGCAGGAAGCTTCCATCAAGTCAGCGGCCAAGGCCGCGCTGGCCGACCACGGCCCGATCGAAATCATTGTGAACAACGCCGGCATCACCCGCGACGGCCTGATGATGCGTATGAAGCGCGCCGACTGGGACGACGTGCTCGCAACCAACCTGACCGGCACGTTTCTGCTGACGCAGGCCCTGCTGCCGCCCATGATCAAGGCGCGTTGGGGACGCATTGTCAGCATCGCCAGCATCGTGGGCCAGGTCGGCCAGGCGGGGCAGGTGAACTATTCTGCCAGCAAGGCGGCGCTGCTTGGCTTTACCAAGTCACTGGCCCGCGAGGTCGCTTCGCGTTCCATTACGGTCAACGCAGTCGCGCCCGGCTATATCGAGACCGCCATGACAGAGGTCCTGACAGACGCGCAAAAGGCCGCCAACCTGCAGTTTGTGCCCTTGGGCCGCACGGGAACCGAGGCCGAGGTGGCCCACGCGGTCGCCTTTCTTTGCTCGCCCATGGCCGGCTACATTACCGGCCACACGCTGGACGTCAACGGCGGCTTGTACATGCAGTAACGCGTCAGGCTGCGTCTGGGCTGCGTGCCACGGGGACAGCGGCCGGCGCACCGGCTGCCCCCAGGGCACTCGGCAGGTTCTTCTGCTTCCATAGCTCTGCGTTCAGCTCTGCCCCGACCAGGATGGACACGGCCGTTAGGTATAGCCACAGCATCAGGATGATGATGACGCCCAGCGAGCCGTAGGTGGCGCTGTAATCGGAAAGATGACCGATATAGAACGTGAGTCCCACCGAGCCCAGGAACCAGCAGCTGACGGCCAGCATGGCGCCGGGCAGCGCGGAGCGGAAGCTCACCTTGCGGTTGGGCCCCAGGTAATAAAGAAACATCACGCTTGTTACAAACGTGGCGAAAATCAATGTCCAGCGCAGCGGCGCCCAGATGATGGTGAACACATGCGGGATGGGCAGGATACGGGCAAGAAAGCTGAAAACATGCGGGCCGGCGAGAGCCAGCAGTAACGAGATGAGGGCCAGGCCGCCGCACAAAAGTGTCAGCAGCAGCGCCTGCACCCTGTCGCGCCACCACGACCGCTCCACCTTGACGTCGTAGGCAATGTTGAGCGCCTCGATGAGCGAAGAAAAGCAGCCAGACGCCGCCCAGGCATAGCTCAGGATGCCGATGGACAGGATCTTTGCAGGATGCGCGGTCTGGATCGAGTCGACCGCCCCGATCACAAACTTCATGGCGTCCGGTGGTACCAGCACCGACAACATCGCCACCAGTTGATTGAACAGGTCCGGGATGGGCAGCGCGCTGAGCAGGGCCGAGGCCATCATAAGCAGCGGCACCATGGACATAAGGGAGTAGAACGCAACCGCGGCCCCGATGGTCAGGGCGCGCGTCCGCAAAACCTCGTTAAATAGCACCACGGAAAGGCGGGGAATCTTTTCGATTCCGCCGACAGCCCGCTTGACATGAACCGATGCGCCTGCAGCCATGAATTGCCTCGATTGCCTCATTTACAACGCATACAAAGCGCGGGGGAGTTCGCGAAAGCCGTGTTTCGGGGTTGAACCTCTCCCATCACAATAAGGCTACTCCCCTTCGATTTAAAAGACGCTGGACCGTTTCACCAGGTTTGAAACGGAAGGGAGACCGTCAGCATGTCACATCCGGGGACCAGGCGGCATGCATGGAGAAGCGTGTTCGCTGGCACAAAAGAGAAGCATCCACATTTTTCCCATCGACGCCGGACCGGAGTCGTGTTAACTCTTGAGTCAATTGGACGGTTCCCCCGCCGGTCCCGGCCCCCTGGCCTGCCAACGAGGATAAGTGAACACTGCCGCAACGGAAATTGGTGGAACAATTCGTACCCTGCGCCTCCAGCGCAGCCTGTCGCAAGGCGACATTGAGAAGCGTACCGGGCTGCTTCGCTGCTATATGTCCAGGGTGGAAAACGGGCATACCGTGCCGTCGCTCGAAACCCTGACCAAGATCGCGGGAGCCCTGGAGATCCCACTGGCACAGTTTTTTGCCGGCAAGGATGGAGCTCGCGAGCTGCCGACCAGCCGGGTTTCGGACGAGGAACTGCGTTTCCTGAGCCAGATCCGTCGCTACTCTTCGAGCCTGAATGACAGCGACAAGAAGCTGCTGCTGGCCATGGTGAAAAAGTTTGCAAACGTCGGCCAGCCGGTACAGGTTTAAGGCGGAGCGCTCTTTGGCCCTGCCTGCCGCCGGCCAGCCCCTTTTCAAGTAGCCCTAAAGCGGCGCGTTTCCAAGCTCCGGCAGGTAGAACGACCGCACCCCCGAGCAAAGCAGCAGTAGCAACAGGACCATGCCGGCCACGGCCAGGTTGCGCCTCAACCGGAACAGCCGCGGCGGTGCCCCGGCCTTCGGCACCATGGGCCAGGCGAGCAGCAACCCGGCCAAAAAGCCCCCGAAGTGCGCCGTGTTGTCCACACGCAGCGAAAAACCGCCCATATCGACCCCAAACGCCAGCACAAAGTTCAGCACCGCGAACCAGATCACGCTTTTACGCAGGGCCTTGCGATCCGGCTCCGGCAGCGGCAGGTAGCGCGAGCTGAGCAGCACGATCAGCACCCCGGCCAGCCCGAAAATTGCGCCGGACGCTCCGGCCCCGATCGCCGCGTCCGACCCGTCGCTCGCCAGGCCCGGGTGGGTCGCAATGCTCAGGAGGTTGCCGGCAAACCCGGTCAGCACATAGGCCGCGACCAGCCCCGGCGCGCCCAGCAGCGGCTCTCCCAGCAGCCCCAGGTTCCACAAGCACCACATATTGGTCAGCAGGTGCAGCCCGCCGATGTGTAGAAACATGGCACTGCCGAGCCGCCACCACTGCCCCTGCCCCAGCACCAGCAGGCCGTAGTCCGCGCCCCAGTGCAGCAGCTGCCCGGCGCGCGGCG
>CAXTYP010000281.1:0-3874 GCA_964248435.1 uncultured Acidobacteriaceae bacterium
CGGCGCTCCGATTTAGGCGGCGGCCTCCAGCTCGGGCACGGCGCGGGATTCATCCAGGCGCAAGCGGGATTCGGGAACCGGGAACCACGGGCAATCCCAGTCCAGCAGATAGCGCGCTCCGTTCGCGTACTGGCCGCACGGCGAAGCCGGGCGCTGATAGAAGCCGGTGACGCGCAAGGGAAACTCAATGCCTGCCGGGTTCGTGTAAATCACCGGATCACCGGCCTTGAATCGCAAGGGCTGGCCGTTCTCGGGTGCATAGGGCTTTTGCGCGTCGTGCTGGGCGGTGACTTCCTCGGCCCATTCGTGGTGGCTGCTCATGGTGTCGTCCTTCGTGTAGTGGCGGGAGGGATGCCCGGCCGCGCGTCCAGCGTAGCCGGGCGGCTCGGGTTAGCCCTTCAGGCGGCGCATTTCCTCGGCCAGCACCCACAAGGCACGGTTCAGCTTAACGCTCTGGTCAATGCCGTTGACCGGGCGCGTTGTGGTGGTGCGGCCGCTGCGGTTGCGGCCGCGCAGTCCGCCCTTCATCATGTTTTCCTGCACGCGGTTGAAGGTCGTCCACATGTCGTCGCGGCGATCCTCGAAGCGGCGCGGGGCCAGGATTTGGGATTCAGTGACGGGCACCGCCCCGCTGTCCTGGTCGTCGTACTTCAGGGCCAGTGCAGCGCGGGCAAAGGCGGCCTGTTCGCCCTGGTTGAGCGTGAGCACCTGCATGGCCTCGCGCTGGGCGGTGGCTTCCTCGAAGCTGTCCAGCACCTTGAAAGCACCTTCGATCACTTCGCCCACCACGTCGCCGTTATGGCGCACGCGGATGTCGCTGGTTGTCTCGCCGCATACCATGCCGTTAGAGCACACAAAGCGGAACATGCCGGCCAGCATCTGGTAGCTGCTGGTGCCGTCGTGGCTGTTCAGCAGGATGATTTCGTTCGCCTCGCGGCCAGTGATCTGGTCGGCGTGGCGCAGGCGGATCATGTGCTTGGTGTGCTCGCGCTTTTCCTCGTTGCGCACGCGGGTCTGGCAAACCATGAAGGGCTGGAAACCCTCTTTGCGCAGGCCGTTCAAAACGTCAATGGTCGGGATATAGGTGTAACGCGCGGAGCGGCTTTCGTGGGCGGCCTCGGCAAAGATCGAGGGGGCCACGTTGCGGATTTGGTCATCCGACAAGGGCATGTCGGCACGGATACCGGAAGCATTGCGGAAGCGGCTTGCGAGTTGCATGGTCATTTCTCCAGTGAGTTGATGATGGTCTAGGGGTTTGAGGGCCGATAAGCCCGGCCTGCTCGCCGGGCCTATCGGTTGTTCAGGTCTGCGGCGCGGATTCGCGCAACATCCCTTGAATCTTGGCTTGGAGGTCTTCCAAGCGGGCCACCGCCTCGGCGGTGCCTTCTTCGTTCGGGCAGTAGTCTTTTTTGTCGTCGATGAGGTTTTTCACTGCATATTCCAAGTCGAAAAGCTCATCACGGGTAAAGCTGCTGGCCATGATTAGCGGCGGCCTTGACCGGCTTGCTCGGTGCTGTCGTAGTCGCGCATCCAGTCGTCGTGCTCGGCGTTGCCGGGGCCTTGCTGCTGCTGGCCAGCGTCACCGCCTGCACGGTTGCCGCTGGGACGGCCCAGGTACTGCACGCGCTCGGCCTCGAAGTTGAAACCGCCCTTGCGTTCGGCCTGCTTGTACCAGCTACGAATCCGGCCCATCACCGCCACGGTGGAACCCTTCTTCAGAAACTTGGCGTCGTTCTCGGCTTGCTTGCCGTAGGTCGTCACCGGGATGAAGTCGGTTTCTTCGTGCTTCTTGCCGTCGCGGTCGAAATAGACGTTATCCACGGCGACAGTGAAGGTCACGGAAGGCGTGCCGCTGGGCGTGTAGCGCAATTCCACGTCCTTGGTCACGTTGCCCACGATGGTGAAAGTGTTGATGCTGGCCATGATCGAAGCTCCTTTTTTGCTCGGTTGATGGTGGTCTTTGCTGCCTGGTGTAGAACCGTTCTTTGTTCCTACACCATGAGTCATATTGTACCATAAAACTATTGACCGTCAATAGTTTGTGAGAGAAAAAAGCCTGATTTTTCGCGGGTTCCGGGCTTGTGTTTCTTCGGGGTTCAGGCAAGCTACCTTGGAGCCTCGGGGCGGGGTTTGGGGGCCGGAACAGGCCCCCAAGGTGTTGCAGTTGCTCTTGCCCCGCAGGGGCACAAGCTCCCCTACTCCCCGTCGATCACCCACATGGCCAGCGGAGCGCGGGGCCGGCTTTTGCATCCCACCATCTACCTCGTCGCCTCGGCGTCCAGGGGCACGCAGGACGGGCGCGGTCAAGGGAGAAACCGGAGGCCGCACGCGGAGCGCAGCCGCAGGCGAGCACCGAACGGGTGAGGATTTCAGGGCGCAGCCCGGCCCTTGACCGGAGAAGCCCGGCCGGAGGGCACCGTGACGACGAATAAAGGCGCGAGGTAGTGGTGGGGTGCGGCCCCGCGCGTAGCGGATTCAGCGCACCAGCGCCGGCACACCACGGATCAGATCCACATCCCGAACTTTCGCGCGCGAAAGTTCCTCGGCTGGGCCTTCAGGCCCGGCAAGCGGAGCGCGCAGCGCCGGCACGGCGCGGAGGCGTCAGGGATTGACGCCCGAAGGGGCGAGACGCCGTAGGCGGCTCGATGCGCAGCACGAAAGCCCGGCCCCAAAGGGGAGACGCCCAGGGGTCACGCTTGCGCCTTGATCTGCCCATGCACAGCGGCACGCAACGACTCCAGCGCGTCCAGGAACCGCTCGGCCGCAACGTCAGCCGCCCACGGCTCCCACGGCCGGCAATCGTAGATGTCAGCCAGTGGATCGACATCGAGGACGGGATGCACGATGCCCAGGACATCGCGGACTTCATGAGCTGGCCAGCCAATGCAATGCACAGCCTCTGAAGCGGCCGCCACCGAGTCGGCCCGCTTGTGGGCGGCGTGCGCTGCCGGCGACCAAGTGCGCAGCTCATACCGATCTGAAACCGCAGCCATCAGGCGAGACGAAACAGCCCGAAAGGAAAGGCCCAGCACGTCTTTCAAGGGGGAAATACAGTCGAACCCAAGGAAACCTTCCTCGGCATCGTGTAGAAGCTCCAGGAGCGCGTCAGAGGGCGTCAAAGGGGTGTCGCTCCACTGCCGGCGCAAAGCGAGCACCAGGAGCGAATGCTGGGCCACGGAGAGGGGCAGGGGCCATGACGATTCCCCACCCCAGCGGTACGTCCTCGCCAAACGCAAGGCAAGGTCACTGTCGAGCCACGCGCCGGGATCGGGATTGATGAGGTCGAGGCGACGGCCAGAAGGAAGCCGAACCCACGCGCGCGCCGCTACCGGCGTCATCGGCCGCCCCGCAAGATCATGAAGCCGCCCGAATAGGCGATCTGGAAGCGGTTGAGCACGTCCATCCCCAGCAGCGGAGCTGAAAGGCGCTCCAGGACTGCGATAGCCGCACCCTCAACAGCGAAGGGGCCGACGATCACCGTGTTGGCCGCAGTGATGCCACCACGTTCACGGCCTGCGGCCGTGTCAAAGGATGTTGCGCGGCCGGCGCGGATACCAGCATTGCGGGCGAGCTTGACCGGCAGCGTCGTGAATCGCGCTCCGGTGTCCACCATGAAGACCACGGGAAAGCCGTTGACGGCCCCGGCGATGTAGTAGTGACCATCCGCAGCGCGCGGGATGGAGTAGTCCCCGTTGCCCAGGCGCTGCGCCGGCTTGACCATCACGGGAGAGGCGGCCGCAACGTCGAGCTGGTCGCCGGGGTAGCTCTGGCCATCGTAGATGATGTATTCGCGCTGCTGCGCGTGCGAGGCTCCAAGGGCAAAGCAGGCCATCAGGGCCACAAGGGCGCGAGTAGCGTTCATTGCCAACTCCAA
>CAXTYP010000282.1:0-3866 GCA_964248435.1 uncultured Acidobacteriaceae bacterium
CCGCTCGCGGGCGAGCCGGGTGAGATCTCCGGCTTTCTGGTGCCAAATGGCGCAGGCAAAACAACCGCCATTCAACTGGCCAGGGGATTTCATCAGCGGTCCGGCGGGCGGGGTGAGTTGCTGGGTTTGCCGTTCCACCAGTCCCGGGCCGCGCGGGCTCGCGTGGGCTACGTACCGGACGCGCCGGTCTTCTTCAAAGGGTCCGTGCTGGATCAGGTTTTACTGGCAGCCGAGTTGAACAGCGCCGGAGCAGGAAGCGAACGGCAACGAGCTCTGGCACTGCTGCGATGGATGGATCTCCCTTCCGGCCAAGGAAGCGGCTGGGCCCGCAAGGCCGGTCACGATGCCCGAAAGCTGTCGCGCGGGGAGGCGCAGCGCTTGGCGCTGGTGCAGGCCGTGATTTGCCGCCCAGAGTTGCTGATCCTGGATGAGCCCACCTCGGCCCTGGATCCGCCTGGGGCACTGCTGGTTCGCGAGGCGCTGATGGCGGCGCGGGGCGAGGGAACAGCGGTGTTCCTTTCTTCGCACCAGCTGAATGACGTCGAACAGCTCTGTGACCGGGCCGCTTTTCTCCGAGAGGGCCGCCTTCTCTACTCGGGCCCACTCCGGGAGTTGATGGAGGAAGAGACAACAGCGTCGATCACGCTGCGCGGGCTTTCCGAGAACAACCACTTTCTGCATGAGCATCAGGGTCGCTTCAAAGGCCGGTCCGGTTTGGACCTGGTGTTTACAGTTCCTGTGATTGAACAGCGGTCGTTTCTGGAGCAGGCCTGGCTTGCCGGGGCGGAGCTAGTGCGCGTCGACCGTGAGCACCGCACCCTGGCCGACCTGTTTGCTCAACACCCGGTGGCCGGGAAAGACTCCGGTGAAACATGTTGAACGGCAGCTCGCGGCGCGTGGCCCTGCTCACCCGCACACTGCTCCGGCAAAACCGGATCCTGCTGTTTCTGCTGATCGTATGGCCCTGCTTGCTCACGTTGATCGCCTGGTTCAGCTCTTCCGGCACGCCTCCAATCGATGACCTCACAGCCATCCTGCAGCAGGAGTTGTTCTACGGGCTCGCCTTGGTCGGCCTTGCTGCAAGCATGGCGCTGGGCACTGAGCGCCGCGCTCGAAGGGTACAGCCAGTGCTGGGCCGGGCCGTTGCACGGTGGGAGTACCTAGGCGCGCTGGCGGCTGCTGCCTACCTTCCATTCACAGGGTATGTGCTGGTCTGGTGGGCAAACGCCGAGGTGCTGGCCGGACTGCTGCAACAGCCGGCACGGTTGCCGTCCGTATCCGCTCTGGCCGAGCTGCTGGCCGGGCTGTTGCTGTGTACGGCAGGCCTGGTGGCCTCTGTGGTTCTTCCGCAGATTGCAGCCGCGATTCTGATCGGGGTGCTGCTCGCAGTGTGTTCCGCCGCCGGCAGCGCCAACTGGGGCGGCATAGCAAATGTTTTCGCGGCGGTGTTGGGTTTCGCTCCGCGGCTCGCCCCCGTGGCTTGCCTCGAAACCCTGAGCTTAAGCGCGGTCCTCTTTCTGGCTGCTGCTTGGTGGTTCAACCAGGCCGACTTAGGGCAGTACTAATGCCCGAAGAGCATAGGTTTATAGCCCTTCTTACACGCTTTACCGAACAACCTGCGTGTGGGGACTCGGAAAGGCACTGAGAACAGCAGATGGGGCAGTTCGCGTTGCGGGAAATCCAAACGTCAGTGCCGCGGCGCGAGCCGAACTGAGCACTCCACCCGGCACTACGCCGAGCATCAGCGTCGCTGCGGCTGTGAGAAAGATGGCGAACAGCAATGGAACCTGGATGCGGGGCATTGCCTCCAGCAGGCTGTTCTCCTGGGGCCGCGAGTAAACGGCCGCCAGCAGGCGCAGGTAGTAGAACGCCGCGATACCCGAGTTGACCAGGCCAATGATCGCGAGCCAGACCAGACCGGAGTGAATGGCAGCGGTAAAGACATAAAACTTGCCGAAGAAGCCGCCGGTGAAAGGGATGCCGATCAGCGAAATGAGGAAGAACGCCATCGCACCACCGAGCAGGGGTGACCTGTAGCCCAGACCCCGGTAGTCCTGGACCGTCGTGAGCCGGTCCGAGTAGCCGCCGGCATGGGAGATCACGGCAAAGATGCCGACATTCATCGCGGCGTAGGTGACGGTGTAAAACGCCGCGGCAGCCACACCATCCGCTGAGAGTGCGGTGAAGGCAACAAGCAGGTAGCCGGCGTTGGCGATCGAAGAGTACGCCAGCATTCGCTTGACGTTACGTTGCCGCAGCGCTCCCAGGTTGCCGATTGTCATCGAAAGCACGGCCATCCACCACACCAGCGGTTGCCAGTGCGAGTAAAGCGTGGGGAATGCAACGAACAGGATGCGCAACAGCACGGCAAAAGCGGCGGCCTTGGGTGCGGTCGACATCATGCCGACCACGGGGGACGGCGCGCCTTCGTAAGCGTCCGGGGTCCAGACATGAAAGGGTGCGGCCGAAACCTTGAATCCGAGACCAATCAGGATCAGGCCGACTCCCAGGGTCGCGAGCATGGGCGTGCTATTGTTGCCGACTGTGCCGCCAAGCAGTGCGCCGATCAGGCCGATGCGCGTAGTACCGGTTGCGCCGAACACGAGCGCGATACCGTAAAGAAAAAACGCGGTCGCGAACGAACCCAGCAGGAAGTACTTGATCGCGGATTCCGGCCCCTTGCCGGTTTTGCGCCGGAAACCCGCGAGGATGTAGCTCGAGATCGACGAGATCTCAAGCGCGATAAAGACCAGCAGCAGCTCGACGGCGGAGGTCATCAGCATGGAGCCGACCGCACCGAAGATGTTGAGCGCGAACATCTCGCCAAGGTTTTCCTGGTCATCCGTCACCACGTCGAGCGTGACAAGAAGGGAAACCAGCACGATGCCGGCGATCAGGATGTGAAAGAACGCCGAAAAGGCGTCGGTTTGCACGGTGTTGAAGTACGCTGTGCCGGGCGCGAGGTGAAGCTGCTGGATAGAGGCAAACAGCGCCAGGATGGTGCCGCCCACGGCGAGCCAGCCCATATTTTTGCGCGAGGTGGACTTCGGCATGACAGGCTCGATCAGCATGATGAGCACGCCGGTGACGGTGAGGATGACCTCAGGGAGGATGCGGAGCAACTGGGGGTTCATCGGGTCTCCGCCTGGAAATTGGGTGTGGCGGGCAGCGCCGGCTGGATCGTAGAAGTATATGCTGTCCAGCGATGGCGCAGGTGAGCGTTGGCCAGGCCGCTAACAGCTGGGTCAATCGCACGCATCCAGTACGGGGAAGCCACGCCCATCACCAGCATCAGCACGATAAACGGCCAGATCGTCAGGTGCTCGCGCGCGTTCAGATCAGCGATACCGGCTCGCCCAAGCACCAGCGCCGACTGCTTGCCGTAGAAAACCTTCTGGATGAAGGTAAGTGCGTAAGCAGCGCTTGTTACGACGCCAAAGGTCGCCACGGCACCCCAGGCGATGTGCGTCGCGAATGCGGAGGAAAGTACCAGGAACTCGCCGACAAAGCCGTTGAGGATAGGGAGGCCGACCAGCGCCAGCACGGTGATGACGAAGAAGGTGACCATCCAGGGCAGCCGTGCGGCCAGGCCGCCGTACGCCGCGGTGTCATAGGTGCCGTAGCGCTCGTAGAGAAGACCGAGCAGCGCCAGAAGCGCGCCGCCGATCAGCCCCTCGTTGATCGTCTGGTACACCGCGCCGTCGAGTCCCGCGACCGAGAAGCAGAAGATGCCAAGGGTGCAGAACGAAAGCGCCGCCAGGGTACCGAAAGCGACGATGCGCTTGAGATCACGCGCCACCAGCGCATTGAGCGAGCCGTACAGGATGCCGATCACCGCGAGCGCGATCATCCATGGTGCAAAGGCG
>CAXTYP010000283.1:0-3853 GCA_964248435.1 uncultured Acidobacteriaceae bacterium
ACGGCGCGTTTGCGACGCACGACCTGATGCATGGCGTGGCGCTGAAGATTGAGCCCGCCGCTCCGCTGCTGCCGGCCGCGACCCGGGAGGTCGCGGTTGAGGTGCCGGCGAACCCTACGCCTGCGAAAACGGTAGTCGAATCCGTAACCGGCCCGAAAGCAACCGGCCGGGAAACAACCAGCCCGGAAACGATCGGCCCCGATGCAGCAACGGCTCTGGCGCGGAGCCTCGACCCGGCCCGCCGCGTGCCGGCTCCCATCTCGATCAAGGCTTCGGCAACGGTCGAGCGAACAGTCGGGCAAACCGATGGAGGCGACGAAGCCTCCTTCCAGGTCACGCTGCCATCGTGGCGGCTCGACCTCGCCCGCGAAATTGATCTACTCGAAGAGATCGCGCGGGTGTACGGCTACAACCGCTTTCGCAACACGCTTCCCGCGTTCACGGGGTCAGTCCGCGAGCTGCCGCAGGCCCCCGCCATGCGTACGCTGCGGCGGGTGCTGCTGGGCGCGGGCTGGTCCGAGGCGATCTCAAGCACGTTTGTGTCTGAAGCCGACGCGCGGACCTTTGCCGCGCAGCCGGGCACCGGCGTGCCCATGGGCAATCCGCTGAGCGAAGAAGCCGGCATGCTGCGGCCCTCGCTCATGCCCGGCATGCTCGCGATGCTGGGGCACAACCTGCACCGAGGGGTCGAGGACTCAGCCTTGTTTGAACTGGGCACGGTTTTTACCGGTGCGGGTGCATCGGCGAGCGACAGGGTGGACGAGCGAACCTCGCTGGCATTTGGCGCGACCGGCGCTTTGCACGGACGCGAGGTCGATTTTTTCAGCGTCAAGGGCCTGGTGGAGGCGGTGGCCGGGCAGTTTACGAGCCGGCTGCTGTACTTCGACCGGTTCCCTCCGGAGCTGGGGCTCATGCCGAGCTGGCTGCATCCGGGCCGGTCGGCGCGCCTGGTGATGGACGGCGCGACGATCGGCTTTTTTGGCCAGCTGCACCCGGAGGAAGCCGCGCGCCGCAAGCTGAAAGCGACCGTTGTGGTGGGTGAGTTGCGCGTGGATCGCCTGCTCCTTCTTGGGCTGCGGCACCCGGTACCGCGCGAGCTTTCGCGTTTTCAGCCAGTGCGGCGCGATTTTTCGTTTCTGCTGCCGGCGGGGGTGGCTTACGGCACGGTGGCCGAGGCGCTCGGAGCGCTCGGCATCCCGGAGCTGCGGCGATGGGAACCGGGCGAGGTGCGCCCGAGCGAGGCGGGTGAGTATTCCTTGCTGCTGCGCACGGTGTTTCAGTCTGGGGACCGTACTCTGAAGGACGAGGAACTCCAGGGCTGGGCGCAGCGGATTGAGGGAGCGATCGGCGGGCTGGGCGGCCGACTACGCAGCTAGGTGAGGCGGGCCGGGAAGGTGGTTCCCGCATCGCAAACCAGTGCGCTCCTTATGTAGGAGAATCGAATCGAGCTGGATGGAGTTGAGCGGAGACTTGGGCACGAAGTTGAGCGGGAAGAGTGCATCGGCGCGGCCGGCCGGCGTTTTCGAGCGCCATGCGAGGGTTGTCGCTGCCGGGCTGCTGGCTTCGATGATTCTGCGATGGGCCTGGGCACTTCGGCATGGCGAGCTGACCGGTCAAGCCCTTCCTTTGATGGCGGCAGCCCTCGCCCTGGGTGGATGCCTGTGGTGGGTGGCGCAGCGACAGGTCGGGGGCGAGGCCGCCGCTCTGGTGCTAGCGCTTTATGTCTCGACGCCTGCTGTGCTGAGCGCCCCGGCGGCCCTCGTCCCGGCACTCGGATTATTCGCCATGTTGTACACGGGTGTCGGCGTCGCGCATGCACTCGCGGGCCCTCGGCACAAGTGGCCCGGACGCATTGGACTGATGGCCAGTATCTGCGCGTTTACCGGCTGGGCGGGGCCCCTGGCCTGCGCGGCCGGGCTGCTGCTTGCACTGCTAGCCATGCTGTGGTTGATGGAAGCCGACCGCCGCTTGCTGCCCCGGCTCTTTGCGCTGTGGACCGGGGCGGCGTTGGCCGGTTTCTTCGTGTCACGGGCCGGTTTGCCGCATGTGCTTCATCCTGCTGCGATCGTGCCGCGCACCGCGGATTGGTGGCATTACGCGGGCTTGCTGCTTGCTTTCGGGGGGGCGCTGCTGATCTGGTGCCGACATCCCCGCTCTCGCTATTTCGGCCACTCCGCACCTTTGCTCGCGGCGATCTTGCTTTTCGGGCTGGTGTTGATCGCCGGGTGGGCCGCATTCTTGTGGGCACTTCCGCCTGCGCTTTTGTTCCTCGCCGGCGCACTCGATGACGGCATGGGGAGCAAGCGTGCGAGGCTTTGGCGAAGGGTGGCCTGGTCGGCTGTGGGGTTACAGGTAGCCTGCGCGCTGCTTCGGCTGTGAGATGGCTCCATCTACCCGAACGGGAACCGGAGTTTGCCTGATCGCCAGCCGGAAACGACGGAGGTTCCGGCCATTTATCCTGATCGCAGATGCCCACTTATGGCGACAACCCGGACCGGTTGGTTTCTTCCGCGCGCGCCGAAGAGGAAAGCTCGTTTGAGCTGAAGCTGCGGCCACGTTTGCTGCGGGAGTTTATCGGGCAGGGCAAGGCCAAGCAGCAGCTGGAGATTGCGCTCCAAGCGGCGCGCGCGCGCGGCGAAGCGCTCGACCATGTGCTGCTGTTCGGGCCACCCGGCCTGGGCAAAACGACTCTGGCGTCCATCCTGGCCAACGAGCTCGACGTCGGCTTCCAGCAGACCTCAGGGCCGGCCCTGCAGATCCAGGGCGACCTGACGGCGATCCTGACCAACGTGCGCGAGCGGCAGGTGCTGTTCCTCGACGAGATTCACCGGCTGCAGCCGGTGCTTGAAGAAAAGCTCTACACGGCGCTTGAGGATTACAAGCTCGACATCATTATCGGGCAGGGGCCGGGCGCGCGTACGCATGTCATGGACATCAAGCCGTTCACTTTTGTCGCGGCGACGACGCGGCCCGGCCTGCTGAGCTCGCCCTTGCGCTCGCGCTTCGGCATCCTGTTGCGGCTGGAGTACTACACCGATGACGAGTTGCGGTTCGTGGTGGAGCGCTCGGCCGAGGTGATGGGCATTCGTATCGACGCGGATGGGGCGGCGGAGATCGCGATGCGCTCCCGCGGAACGCCGCGCATTGCCAACCGCCTGCTGCGGCGGGTTCGCGACTACGCGCAGGTGCGCGGCTCGGGCGTGATCGACCGGGCGATCGCCATGAGCGCGCTGGAACTGCTGGAGGTTGACGCGCACGGCTTTGACGAATTGGACCGCCGATTGATGCTGACCATCATCGAAAAATACGATGGAGGCCCGGTAGGGCTCAACACGCTGGCCGCCAGCCTGAGCGAGGAGCAGGATGCGCTCGAAGAAGTATACGAGCCGTTTCTGATCCAGATCGGCTTTCTGGATCGGACGCCGCGCGGGCGGGTCGCGACGCGGCTCGCCTATGAGCACTTCGGACTGCCGCAGCCGCGCAAGGCACAGCCTGGGCTCTTTTAAAGTTTGAACGCACTCCGCGGGTGTTTTCGCGGCTGTTTCTGGTCGAGAATGGCTCCTGTGTTGAGGGGGAGTAATGCGATGCGGGACGAGGGGAAGTGGCAGCGGGTACTGGCGCGGGTGCCGGACGCGACCTTTGTGTATGCGGTGACGACCACGGGCATCTTTTGCCGTTCGAACTGTCCGAGCCGTCGCCCTGCCCGCGCCCATGTGCGGTTTTTTGCAACCGCCGATCAGGCGCGGATGGCGGGTTTTCGCGCTTGTCTACGCTGCCGTCCCGATACCGCGAGCGCGGAAGGGGATCTGGCAGCGCGGGTCGCCGCATTTCTCCAGGCGCACGCTGACGGGCA
>CAXTYP010000284.1:0-3833 GCA_964248435.1 uncultured Acidobacteriaceae bacterium
AACGCCCTGTAATGATAGTGTCCGCCCTCATCCACCTCGGCGTAACCGGACTCTGAAATGCCCCACGGCAGCCGGTATTGTTTCCCAAAGGCTCGCTGCACCGCTACCACGCCTGCGAGAGTGCGCGCCATCAGCGTGTCCGGGTACGAGCGCATCCAGAGCGACGGCATCAGGTATTCAAACATGGTGCCGGTCCACGACAGCAGCACGGCACGGCCGAATGCGAGCGTGTGGGTGCGCCCCATCTTGAACCAACTGGTTTGCTCCAGATCTCCCTTGGCTACCGCGATGAAAGCCGCGATGCGCGCCTCCGATGCCAGCATGTCGTAGCAGGCCGAATGAAGCTCGCTCTGCTCGACGTCGTAGCCGATCGACAGCATCTGCCGGTCCGGCTCGACCAGAAATGCAAAGTCCATCTCTGTCGCGAAGCGAAAAGCCTCGTCCGAGCATTGGCGAACCTGGCCGGCCAGCGCCTGCAGGTGCAGCCTGGCGTTCGGTAACAGGAAGCGCAAGCGGTCGCACAGGATCGGCAACGTTGCGTCGTCTTGCGATGCTTGCGTCTTGGCGAAGAGCTCCAGTTCGGCTTCCAGGTGGCGAACAAAATCGGCCGCGGTGCCCAGATCTGGACAAGCGCGTTCGCCGTCCAGCTTCATCGTTAAACGAAGGGGTGCAAACTCCGGCAGCAGCCATGGATGGTACTGCCGAACCAGCGTGGCGAGAGCGCGAATCCGTTGCGTATGCTCCGCCCGCCACCAGGAAACCTCATCCGAAGACTGGGGCGTGTCGCCCACGTTTGCAGAAACTTGAGGTCCGAACTCGGCGCGTCGCAGCACCCACTGCAGCCATGTTTCGAGCGAAGCGCCAGGCCCCGGAAAGCCTCCATCGAGGCCGACGGCATGCGAAAGGGCACCCTGGCTGCGCAATCCGTCCAGCAACCGCTTGCCGATCAAGGGCCGTTGCAGCTGCTCCGCGGCGCCCGTGCGCAGGGTGTAGAGCGAGGCCGCGAAGTTGCCGCTGTCCACCGATGATACCGTGATGGGCCGCAACGGCTCCAGCGTGTGCGTGTTGTACCAGTTATAAAGGTGGCCGCGATGTTTCGGCAGCCGTTCAAACGTGGCAAAGGTATGGAGGGTCAGCTCACAAAATTCCGGCACCGTGAGCCAGCCAAACTCCACCGCCGCCTGCCTTGCATTCAGCAGCAAGCCAAGGTTCGTGGGCGACACCCGCGCTGCCTCAAACAGGTTCTGTTCTTCGACGTTGTCGGGAATGAGAAAGTGGTGCTGCGCCCCGCCAAACTGGTAGAAGTAGCGCCAGATGCGCAGCGCCTGCTCTTCAAGAAAAGCAGCGTCGGCTGGCCGCAACGCGGCAGCGGCCTCGCGCGGCGGCTTATTGAGCCATGCCGTCAGCGCGCTGGCAATACCCCACAACAGCAACACCGGCAGCGCGACCCAGAGAGTGTAAGGATCCCTCCACCAAACCAGCAGGGCGACGGCCAGCGCAAACAAGGGGCTGGCGCTCAGGTAGCGATCCACCGGTGTGATTCGTTTGCCGGCTTCGGCCTCCGCAGCTGTTTCCCACTCCAGCAGGCGCTGCCCCGTGATGAAGCGCCGGATCAGCGCCCGCAGAATCGCATCCAGCGACAGCATGGTGGAGTGCGGCAGGAAAACAACGTTGAGCAGGGTGATCAGTGCTGCCTGCCCCGCGCCGGCCAACGCTTCACCCACCGCGCCGGCCTGCTCTGACACCAGGGCGCGGCCCAGCGAAAACAAAAGCTGCACGATGGTCGGCAAAAACATGAGGAGCAGCGTAATCAGCGTCCAATACAACGCGCCGCCCGGCAGTCCCAGCCAGCCTGCGATCAACAGGAGCATGGTGAACGGTTCCACCAGTGAACGGCGCAAATTGTCAAAGATCTTCCAGCGCGAGATCGTCGAGATCGGGTTGCGTACCTTGCGTCGCGACTCATCCGGCACCCAGCTGAACAGCCATTGTGCGATCTGCCAGTCGCCCCGCACCCAGCGGTGCTTCCTTCGCGTGTAAGCCGAATAATGCGAAGGGTAGTCGTCGATCACCTCAATGTCGGTCACAAGCCCGGCGCGCGCGTAGGCGCCTTCGATCAGGTCGTGCGAAAGCAGCGCGTTGCGCGGAAAGCGCCGGTCAAGAACGGCATGAAGTGTCGAAATTTCATAAATGCCTTTGCCCGTGAAGATGCCCTCGCCGTAAAGGTCCTGGTACACGTCGGAAACCGCGCGGGTATAAATATCAAAGCCCGTTTGCCCGGAGTAGATGGACGCCAGGCGCGACCGCGAAGCCGAATGAACGCTGACGCCGACCCGGGGCTGCAGGATGCCGTAGCCCGCGGTGACAATGCGCCGCTCAGGGTCGATCACGGCGCGGTTCAGCGGATGCGCCATGGTGCCGACCATCGCCGCGGCCGTGCCGCGCGGCAGCTGCGTGTCCGAGTCAAGGGTGATGATGTAGCGCACAGCCTGGATTGCCTCGACGTTGCCGGCCTTGACCGGAAAAGCGTCAAAAACGCCCGTCAGGTATTTGTTCAGATCAAGCAGCTTGCCGCGCTTGCGCTCCCAGCCCATCCAGACGCCCTGCCGCGCATTGAAAATACGGAGGCGGTGAAACAAGGCGAAGCGGCCGCCGCCGTTCGCGCTGTACTGCGTGTTCAGGTCGTTGATCAGCTTCACCGCAAGGTCGACCAGCGGGTCCGAATCGTTTTCACGCGGGCGCGTTACGGCGTCCGGCAAGTCGGTGATCAGGGCGAAGTAAAGGTGAGGATCCGCATTCGCCAGGTAGCGAACTTCCAGTTCAGCGACCAGCTCGCGCAGCTGCTTTTCGTTCATCAACAGCGTGGGTACCGCAACCAGGGTGCTGCATTCGGCGGGGATCCCGGTTTTCGCGAAGGCAAGTTTCGGCAAAGCCCGCGCTTCAAAAAGTGCCGTCACAGTGTTGTTGACCAGATCGACCACACCCTGCGTCGCGGGCAAAAACAGCAGTAAAAAGACCCAGATCAACGCGACGAAATTGTGTGTGCCGGGAACAATCGGCACAATCAACGCCGCGATCAGCAGCACGGAAAGCACCTCGATCGGCGCGATATAAAAAAGGTCCGTGTCGCGCTTCGCGGCCAGGCGGAGGCGGTCAAGGAACGGCGGCTGGTAGCCGATCGCGTGCGCCAGGTCATCGACCCCGGCATCGACCAGGTAATAGCCCACATGCGACTCCCGCTCCCGGACGCGGGGGTCCGCAAAGCGGCGCCCCAGCGCTTCGCGCGCATGCCGTACGGCCTCGCGCGCCACCTCGATCTCTGTCAGGTCAGCGTAGCGCGACAAATCAGCCACGCGCTTGCGGTAGCCTTCGCGGCTTGAAAAGTCCATGCGCGCGTAGGCGCCGGCCGGGTCTTCCCGCAGCACACGGTCAAATACGATCAGCGGCTCGGCAACCACGGTCCAATCGGCATAGCCCAGCTCGCGCAGGCTTTTGATCGAGCGCTCGATGACCGGATTTCGACCAGGCGGCGCGCCCGCCGCGAACACCGCTTCGCCCTCGCTGACCGCACGTTCCATCAGGATGAACTTAAGCGCGGAAGAAAGCGTCCACAGCTCCTGGAGATCGAGTGGCTCGGTTTTTTGCAGCTCATCCAGGTAGACCGGCAGGGCATCCGCGTCCCACGCATTGGCGGTCGCGGCCAGGTAACCGTCGGCGACCGCGATCGCGCGCGGCCGGGCAGCCTCTTTTCCCCTCGCTGCTAACCGCGGCAAAAGGGCGAGCACGCGATGGCCGGGTGCCATCTCGGTCAAAACCCAGCGCAACAACCCAGA